>DATING010000684.1:0-1732 GCA_035474555.1 Longimicrobium sp.
CTTTCCCATGGGCGGGGGCGGGGGTGGCGGATGGGGAGGCGGCGGTGACGGCGGGGGCGGGTTCGGCGGATTCGGCGGTGGCGGCGGATTCGGGGGCGGCGGCGCGGGAGGAGACTGGTGACCAACGGAGACCGGGGCGCAATGCCCCCAGAGCTGGAACGGGCGCAGCGGTTCGCGTGGGCGCTCGAGGGCGTGTTTGACGGGGACGTGGTGTCGGTGGTGCTGTACGGCTCCGCGGCGCGGGGCGAGTACCGGCCCGGCATCTCGGACCTGAACGTGCTGGTGCTGCTGCGCGAGGTGACGCCGGCGGCGCTGCGGGCGGCGGGCGAGCTGGCCCGCGAGTGGGTGGCGGAGGGCAACGCGCCCCCGCTCATGCTCTCGGCCGAGGAGTGGCGGCGCTCCTCGGACGTGTGGGCCATCGAGGTGGCCGACATCCGCGACGCGCACCTCACGCTGGCGGGGACGGACCCCTTCGCGGGGCTGGAGGTGCGCCCCGAGGACCTGCGGCTGCAGTGCGAGCGCGAGCTCAAGGGCAAGCAGATCCAGCTGCGGGAACGCTACCTGCTCAACGCCGAAAAGCCGGAGGAGCTGGGCGCGCTGCTGGTGCGCTCGTTCAGCACCTTCCTGGTGCTGTTCCGCACGGTGCTCCGCCTGTCCGGCGGCGCCGGCGAGCGCGACGCGGAGGCGGTGGTGCGGCAGGTGGGGCAGGCGGTGGGGTTCGACCCGGCGCCCCTGCTGGAGATCAACCGGGCGCGGGCCAGCGGGCAGCCGCTGCGCCCGCGGGCCGATTCGCCGCTGGTGGTCGGCTACCTGGACGCCGTGTCGCGCGTGGTGGAGCACGTGGACCGGCTGGTGCACGGCGGCGGATGATGCGCCCTGCCGTGATGTTTTCGTGGATGATGATCGATCTACCCGAACCTGTCCTCCGGAGGAGAACGATGCGGGCCAAGAGCCTGATTGCGCTGACCCTGGCGCTGTCCCTGGGCGGATGCGGCTACAACCGCATCCAGGAGCTGGACGAGCGCGCCGAGCAGGCGCGCAGCAACATCGGCGTGCAGCTGCAGAACCGGAACCAGCTGATCCCGAACCTCGTGGCGACCGTCAAGGGCGCGGCGGAGTTCGAGCGCGGCACCTACACCGACGTGTCGCGTGCCCGCGCCGGGCAGCTTCCCGCGGCCGAGCAGCAGCTGGCGCAGTCGCAGCAGCAGCTGACCTCCGCGGTGCAGAGCAACAACGTGGAGCAGATGCAGCAGGCCGACGCGGCCGTCACGCGGCAGATCGGCACGTACCTGAACATCGCCGTCGAGGCGTACCCCCAGCTGCGCGCCACGGCGAACTTTACGGCGCTGCAGGACCAGCTGGCGGAGAGCGAGAACAAGATCGCCCGCGCCCGGTCGGACTACAACGAGGCGGTGCAGCAGTACAACACCTACATCCGCAGCTTTCCGCAGGTGATCACGGCGCGGGCGAGCGGCGCGGACCGCAAGACGCCGTACCAGGCCCCCGCCAACGCCGACCAGGCCCCCACGGTCGACTTCGGCGCCAAGTAGCGCGGCGGGCCGTTCCGGGAAGTAGATCAGCCGGTGCACGGAGTTCCGTGCACCGGCTGATCTCGTCTAACTGCATCTCACGCGGAGCCGCGGAGGCGCAGAGGGAGAACGCGGGAGAGACAGATTCGGAAAGGACTGGGCGCAGGAAGGGAAGCCTGTCATTCCGAGCGAGGAACGAGTGA
>DATING010000685.1:0-6968 GCA_035474555.1 Longimicrobium sp.
TAGCAACGAGCTCCGGCGCGCGCGAGGGAGTGTGGGATTTGGGGAGGGGAAGGGCAGGGCGTAAGCGGAGGGGGAGGGAGGCGGAGGGACGTCGTCGCGACGCGACGGGGGCCTTCTCCCCCGACGGCCTTTGCTCGTTCACGGCAAACAGCATGGCTGGTGGACGGATTCCGTCTCCTTGACCGATGCGCCAGAGTCTGATAAATCTCCCGTCGAGACGCGACTGCCTTTCCGGTTGCTCTCCAGTCCGAAGGCCCACCTTCCGAGGTGGGCCTTCGTGTTTGTGGCTGTTGCCAGAGAGTCGGCGACTTCCGCGGTAAGCCAACTCCTCACCTCGATACGCGACCCGAAGCCACAGGTTGCTCTCCACCAAAAAGTCAGCCGCCCGGGTGAACACCCGGGCGGCTTTCTCGTGCGGGATCGTCAGAACCGGCCTACTTCATCAGGTTCTTCGCGATGGTCTGCAACTGCATGTTGCTGGTGCCCTCGTAGATCGTCCCGATCAATCCGATGGGAAGTTGAGATCGTCATCGGCGGCGTGATTGATCAAATGCGCGAGGCGAACACCGGCCTGTTGCAAGCGTTCGCGGATCACCCGCGTGGAATCGTCTTCGTAGGCTTGATCGAGTTCCCGGATGATGTTGTACCCCTGACCGGGTTCGTTGGCTTTCGGGTTTCCGAAATTCTCATCCGCACTAACGGCCGGCTTGGTGCGGGCGTAGGCGAGGGTTTCGGCGAAATGGTAGGACTCGTTCGCCCAGCTGACCACGTCGAAATTCGACCATGCGGCCGCCTGCTCATCCGTGACCTCGCCTGCCAACGCCTGCGCTCCTGCCAGGGAAAAGCCCGCATTCAAGACGAGCCCTGTATCCCATGCTGAGTGCAGGTTCGTGAAGGAGCCGTTTAGTGCGACCCGAACCCAGTTGCCACCACGGTCATTCCCGGGCATGCCCGGAACCGCGGGGTGTCCGGCATGAAGCGGCTGGTGGAGGTCACCCACGAAATGACCGAGGAACTTGAGGGCCGCCATGCGCCGGCTACGGGAGAGATTCCTATTGGCAAGGCGCTCTGCATAATGACGGATCGCCCAGGGCGCGCACCGTCTTGGAGCCGGGCAGTCCTGCGCCATGTCGATCCCCGTACGGCCGGCAGGCAGGTTGATAAAGTGATACTGCTTCGTGTAGTGGTCGCTGGCTCCCTGCAGGATTTCGTCGGCCCACGTGCAACTGTGGGCGAAGGTTGGATAATTGGTGTCGCGAAGGCTGCCCACGAGCGCGCGGCCGGCTGGATCGAGACGGCTCCAGGCGATCTCGCATACGATCCGGTGCCCCTCGAACCCCCACATCGCAGGCGCCCGCCCAGTCGGTACCGCTGGATCCGCTGCCTGAACGGTCCGGGCGAGGAGCGTACTCGCGACAAGCGCAATTGTGGGCACGAGCAGCGTGAGCAGGCGGTGCGGGTTTCGCATCAGGTCCTCTCTGGAAAAAGAGTTCAGGATGTGGGGAAACGGTACCCACCGGCATGAGTCCGGTGCTGCTAGGGGATGGGGAGGACAGGAAGCAGGCTCAACGACCATTCTGCCGTCTCGAGCACGTGTAGCGGATAAAGCGGACGAGGAACGTGCGTTGGTCAATACGGAGCATGAGAATCAGATCTACTCTAATCAGTTTTTCCAGCGGGGAGTAGGAGTTTGATTTTGCGTCCGAAGCAGAAACGAAAGGGGCAACCGGCCAGCCAGCCGGGTGCCCCTTGTCATCCTCCATCCACCGCCGCCGAACCTTACTTCATCAGGTTCTTCGCGATGGTCTGCAGCTGCATGTTGCTGGTGCCCTCGTAGATCGTGCCGATCTTGCTGTCGCGGTAGAACTTCTCCACGGGGTACTCGCGCGTGAAGCCGTATCCGCCGAACAGGTCGATGGCCGTGCTGGTGACGCGCTGCGCCACCTGGCTGCTGAACAGCTTGGCCATGGCGGCCTCCTGCAGGAACGGCTGCCCCGCGTCCTTGAGCCGCGCCGCGTTGTACACCATCAGCCGCGACGCCTCTACCTCCGTGGCCATCTGCGCGAGCTGGAACTGCACGCCCTGGAAGTCGCCGATGCGCTTGCCGAACTGCTCGCGCTCCTGCACGTACTTTACCGTGGCGTCCAGCGCGCCCTGGCTGATGCCCACCATCTGCGCGCCGATGCCGATGCGGCCCTCGTTCAGCGTCTCGATGGCCGTCTTGTAGCCCTTGCCCACCTCGCCCAGCACGTTCTCCGCGGGCACGAACACGTCCTGCAGCACCAGTTCCGTGGTGGACGACGCGCGGATGCCCAGCTTGTCTTCCTTCTTGCCCACCGAGAACCCGTCGAACCCCTTCTCCACGATGAACGCCGTGATCCCCTTGTACCCGGCCGACGGGTCCGCGTTGGCAAAGACGATGAAGATCTCCGCCTCGCCGCCGTTGGTGATCCACAGCTTTTGCCCCGTGAGCCGGTAGCCGCCGTCGGCCTTGACGGCGCGCGTGGCCAGGGCGAACGCGTCGCTGCCGCTGCCGGCCTCGGAAAGCGCGTAGGCGCCCACCTTTTCGCTGGTGAGCTGCGGCAGGTACTTCTGCTGCAGCTCGGGCGAGCCCCAGCGCAGGAACGCGTTGTTCACCAGCGTGTTCTGCACGTCCACCAGCACGCCCACGCTGGCGTCCACCTTGCTCAGCTCCTCCACCACCAGCGCGGCGGTAAAGAACGAGGCGCCGGTGCCGCCCAGCTCCTCGGGCACCTCGATGCCCATCAGCCCCAGCTCGAAGAACTGGGGGATGAGCGCCGGGTCCATCTGCTGCTTCTCGTCCATCGCGTGCACGCGCGGGCGCACGTCCTCGTCCGCGAACTGCCGCACGGCGTCGCGGAACATCAGCTCGTCTTCGCTCAGCGCCGTAAGCGGTGCGCCGGCGGCGGGCAGCTCTACAGTCGACATCGTCGCTCGAACCTGGTGTCCAGGGGATGGCATGCATGGGTGCGCCGCCGGAGCCGCGCAACCCTGGAATATGGCACGGGCCGCGGCGTGCGCGAAAGTGCGCGGCGGATGAAACCGGGGGCATCCGGTCACGCGGACCCCGCTCCCCCCGCCGCTGATCCTCCGTACGGGGAGATGCGATGCGGTGGATGCCGATCCGCCGGTGCGGATGCGCAGAATCCACCCGCCGCGCGCGGAAAAACGGGTGCCGTCGTGCACGGCGGATGCCGTATCGGGAGCAGGGCGGCGGATGGACCGGCACGGCGGGTGCGTACGAACCCCGGCGTGTGTGCGGGAGCAGTCTGCAGGCGCCGGATGCACCGGCGGATCTCCACCCCTTAGCTCAGCGGAGACGGACCATGGACAACAATCCTTACGGCCCCGGCAATTCCTCGGGTTCCGGCACCGGCGGTTCCTCTTCCGGCGGCTCGCCGGGCTTTGGCGGCACGCCCTCCGGCGGCCCCACCTCGTCCGATCCCAGCGGCGGCGGCCCCGGCAGCTTCGGCACCGGTGGCTCGTCGTCCGGCGGCATCGGCGGATCGGGCGGCTCCACCGGCGGCATCGGCGGCTCGTCTTCCGGCACCGGCGGATCGACCGGCGGCGCGGGTGGGTCCACGGGCGGCGGCGACGCGTTCGGCTCGTCGTCCACGGCGCCCCTGACGGCCTCCGGCTCCACGGGCGGATCGTCCTCCGGCGGCACGGGCGGCGCGGACGACGGCAAGCACGACCCGTTCGAGGAGCTGACCGCGCGGCTGGAATCCATCATGAGCGACCTGCGTCCGCGGGTAAAGCAGGTGTTCCAGGACGTGGAGCAGCGCGTGGAGCACGCGGTGGAAGAGCTCAAGCCGCGCATCCAGGACGCGCGTGAGCGGGCCAAGCCCCGCATCGACGAGTTCATGGCCGACGTCCGCCCGCGCATCGACAGCATGATGACGCGCATCCAGGGCGCGCTGGAGGGCCTGCGCAACGAGTTCGACGAGCGCACGGGCCGCTCCGAGAGCGCCACGGGCGGGTCCGGCGCCGACTCGTCCGCGACCATCGGCACCACCGGCGGCGCGACGAGCACCACCACGCCGTCGTCCGGCGGTGCGTCCACGGTGGGCGGCGAGACGGCGTACACGCCGGGCGGCAGCACCGGGGCCAGCACGGGCGCGGGCACCGGCACCGGGACGTCCAGCACGGGCGGGCCGGGCACGGGCGGCGGCTACGGCACCGGCAGCTCGGGGACGGGCTCCGGCTACGGCACCGGCACCGGGACGGGCACCAGCGGCACCGGCACGGGCGCGGCCGGCGGCTCCGGCAGCGGCGGCAGCAGCTCGCCCTCCGGCGGCGGCTCCACGGGGGGCTCGTCCGGCACGGGCGGGTCCACGGGCGGCACGGGCGCCGGCGGTGGATACGGCGCGAGCAGCGGCTCGGGCTTTCCGCAGATGACGGAAGACACCAAGCGCGCCGACCCGCCGATGGAGCATGGCGGCGGCTCGCGCCAGGGTGATCCCCCGCGCCACTGATCGGCCGGCGGGTAGAACGACACGGCGCGCTGGACCCCCGGGTCCGGCGCGCCGTTCGTCGTTCCCCCGGGACCGGCTCCGCCCGCCCTCCCTGCGATGCGGCCCCGGGTGTGCGCGGCCGTTGCGCCGAGCCACCTGTTTGTGCAGATTTGCCGTTGCCTGTGAAGCACCTGCCGCACGGCCCTTCGCGTTCTCCCGTTTTCCCTCGATCTTCCCCTGGTCCATATGCGTTCCATCCTCCGCGGCCGTGCCGCGGCCGCTGCCCTCGTGTTCCTGCTCCTGGGCGCCTGCAAGGGCGACGAGGTGGTCACCCCCGTTGCCCTGGCGGTGTCGCCGGGCCAGCTCGTCCTCACGGGCCAGAACCCCACGGGCAAGCTGTACGTCACCACCACGCCCGTGGGCAGGCTGGAGTGGCGCATCGTCGACAAGCCCGAGTGGGTGACCGTCACCCCCTCCAGCGGCCGCGTGGACCGCGGGCCCATGGAGGTGACGGTCACGGCGAACTTCGGCAACGCCGAGCCGGGCACCTACGGCGGCAAGATCGAGATCGTCTCGGACGGCGGCGTGGCGAGCGTTGAGGTGAGGGGCACCGTGACCCCCAATCCCATCGCGACGCTTGCCCCCACCCCCGTGCAGTTCGCGGCCGGGGTGGATTCCCTCAAGGTGACCCTGAGCAACACCGGGCGCGGCGTCATGCAGTGGACGGCCGCGGGGCTGCCGTCGTGGCTGACGATCTTTCCGTCCACCGGTTTTCTGCAGACGGGGCAGAGCACCCAGCTCACCGCGCGCGTGGCGCGGCGCGAGCTTCCCGGCGGCACCACCACGGGATCGTTCAACATCCAGTCCAACTCGCCCGCCGGGCCGCTGAGCGTGCCCGTCTCGGTGGTCGAGCCCGCCACGGCGCGGGCCGAGGTGAGCACCGCCCTGCTCAAGTATCCCGTGGGCATCAACGAAGAAACCTTCGTGCTGCGCAACCTGGGCAAGGGGCCGCTCACCTGGACGGCGGAGGGATCCGCGGCGTGGATGGCCGCCACGCCCGCCGGGGGCACGGTGCCCGTGGGCGGCAGCACGACGGTGACGGCGACGGTGAACCGCGCGGGCCTCACCGGCGCCGCCGCGGGGACCCTGACCATCAAGTCCAACTCCACCGGGGGCGACGTGGCCCTGTCGGTAGAGGTCAGCGCCACGCAGCCGCTGTCGGGCCTCACCCTGCTGTCGCACGGCGTGGTGGACGCGGAGCACAGCCCGGCCAGCGGGTACATCGCGATGGTGGCGACGACCCCGGCCAACGCGCTGCACGTGATGGACCCGGAGTTCGCCACCCAGCGCTCGGTGGCGCTGGCCGCGGCGCCGTCGTGCGTGTCGGTGGAGCCCGCCGGCCGGTTCGCGGCCGTGTGCCACAACGGGGCCATCTCGTACGTGGACCTGGTGGAGATGCGGGTGGTGCGCGTGTACCAGGTGTCCACCGACGCGCTGGACGCCGTGGCCGCCGGCAACGGGTACGTGTACGTGTTCCCGCGCCGGGACCAGTGGGAGAGCATCTACAACATCCACCTCGCCACGGGCGTGGAGACCCGCACCGGGACCATCTACGCGGGGATGGTGGGCCGGCTGCACCCCTCGAGCCAGTACCTGTACGGCGCGGACAATGGCCTGTCGCCGTCGGACATCGAGAAGTTCGACCTCCGGGACGGCGTTTCGCAGCCCCTGTACGACTCGCCGTACCACGGCGACTACGAGATGGGCGGCAACCTGTGGTTCTCCGAAACGGGCAACCGCCTGTTCGCGGCCAGCGGCAACGTGTTCCGCGTGTCCGAGACGCGGGCGGAGGACATGCGGTACGTGGGGCGGCTGAACGCCACCGTCCGTTCGGCGGCCCACTCCACCGAGGCGGCGCGCGTGTTCACCCTTTCGTCGGCCAGCCCGGCCGCGCTACGGGTCAACGACGACCAGTTCTACGCGCTCAGCGGTACCGTTCCGCTGCCGCAGTTTCCCCTCGCCTCCGGAACGGTGGCTGCCGAGGGCCGCTATGTGTTCGTGAACCGTCCGGGCACGCGGGTGTTCGTCGTGGCCCGGGCGCAGGGGACGCAGCAGTGGGGGGTGGCGGTGCTCCCCGTGTCGTCCATGCCCTGAGCCCCGCGGATCCATCCGCCGGCACCGGCGAAAACAGCGCGCCGGACCCCCTCGGGTCCGGCGCGCTGTTCGCTTTCAGGCGGGGCGGAGGCCGACGCCGGATCGTTGAGGCCTGGGCGGGACAGAGCGAATGAATTCGCCGCAACAAGCACACGATGTCCGCCTGCGCGGACTGTCCGCCGCGGGCGAGTGCCACGCCGCCGGCACACTGAGTGGTTGAAGCAGTTGAAGCCCTGTTCGCAGAGCGCGTCAGCGCGAGACAGGGCTTATGGCAGTCCCAGCGGCGGCTTTAGCCGCTCAGGATCAATGCGGGCCGTCTCGGCTCCTGCCCCCAGCGGG
>DATING010000686.1:0-3450 GCA_035474555.1 Longimicrobium sp.
GCGCTGATGGCCTTTTCGATGATGGCGCGCCCCACGCCCGGCGTCTCGTCCAGGAACTCGCTGAGCTTCTGGTTTACGACGGTCTCAACGGCGCCCTTGACCTCGCTGTTGCCCAGCTTGGTCTTGGTCTGCCCCTCGAACTGCGGCTCGCGCACCTTTACGCTGATGACGGCCGTGAGCCCCTCGCGCACGTCGTCGCCGGAGAGCGCGTCCAGGCCGCCCTTCTTGAACAGCCCCGTCTTGCGCGCGTAGTCGTTGATGGAGCGCGTGAGCGCGGCCTTGAAGCCCGTGAGGTGCGTGCCGCCCTCGTGGGTGTTGATGTTGTTGACGAAGGTGAACGTGTTCTCGTTGTACCCGTCGTCGTACTGCAGGGCGATCTCGATCTCGGCCTCGGGGCGCGCGGCCTCGATGTAGATCACGTCCTGGTGGAGCGGCTTGCGGCTGCCGCGCAGGTGCTCCACGAACTCGCGGAGGCCGCCCTCGTAGTGGTAGTCGTCGCGCCGCACCTCGCCGCCCTCTTCGCTGGCGGGGCGCTCGTCCGTGAGGGAGATGCGCACACCCTTGTTCAGGAACGCCAGCTCGCGAAGGCGGTTGCTGAGCGTATCGAACGAGTAGGTGGTCTCCTCGAAGATCTGCGGATCGGGCTTGAAGCTGACGGTGGTGCCGCGCCCCGTCGTCGTCCCCGTGACGGCCAGCTCGCTGGTCTTGTCGCCGCGGCTGAAGGACATCTCGTGCACCTTGCCCTCGCGGCGCACGGCCACGCGCAGCCACTCGCTCAGGGCGTTGACCACGGACACGCCCACGCCGTGCAGGCCGCCGGACACCTTGTACGAGCCCTCGCCCTCGTTGTCGAACTTGCCGCCGGCGTGCAGCACGGTGAGCGCAAGCTCCACGGCGGGCAGCTTTTCCGTGGGGTGCAGGTCCACGGGAATACCGCGGCCGTTGTCCACCACCGTAATGCTGTCGTCGGCGTGGATGGTGACGTCCACCTGGTCGGCGTGGCCGGCCAGCGCCTCGTCGATGGAGTTGTCGACCACCTCATAGACCAGGTGGTGCAGGCCGCGCGCGCTGGTGGAGCCGATGTACATGCCCGGGCGCTTGCGGACCGCCTCCAGGCCCTTGAGGACCTGGATCTGGCCAGCGTTGTAGTCTTGTCCCTGTGCGCCGTTCGTAGACATGGCCTCTGCTTGTTGCCTGGTTCTGTTGCGGGACGTGCGGAGCGTCGCCCTTCGTGCTGTCCATCATACACCGAACGCGCCCCGAAAGTTCAGCGGGCGCAACGGGTTCCTGCCTGTTTCTGGTGCGGATTTCCGAATCTTCCGAACCGCCGTTCCCCATCTTCCGTCCATCCCCGGAAACGACGATGGCGGAGGCGGTGACCGTCCCTGGAGAAGGGCGTTCAGCCGCCGGACATCACGAAGACGATCTGGTTGATGCGCCCGCCGCGCTGGCCGGCGTTCACGTGCCGCATCAGCTCCGCCTTCATGAGGTTGAGCTCCATCATCCACGCGGAGTTGCGAACGGCCACGAACAGCGTGCCGTCGCTCACCCGGATGGGCTCGGTGACGGCGGCGATGGCCGGGCCCACGCGGTCCGCCCACTCGGGGATGACGGCGGCAGCCTCGATCTTGGGCGTGAGCCCGCTCTTGTCCAGGAACCGGGTGAGCAGGTCGCCCAGGGGCTGGGGCTTGCCGTTGCTGGGATCGCGGGTACGGCTCACGGCTTTCGCGCGGCGGGGAGGGATTCGGACACATCAATGTAGCATCGCACGCGCGCACGCGAAACCACGGCGCGTGGGGGCCAAGCCTCGCCCTGCGCCACAGCCGGTGGGGGTGCAGGTGCTTGTGGCGGGACACGAGTCTTCGTGCCGTGGATGGCGGATTCGGAGCGCGCCGAACCTCCGCCGCAGCCTATGGCCGATGCGTCTGAAGGCGGCGCAAGCCGCCGCGTGAGGGATGCGCGCCCGCAGGGCCGAGAACCCGCAGCGGCAGGGCACAGCAGTATCGTGCCCTGTTTCGGAGGGGGCTCGGCGCCGTTAGCAACGGTCGTAATCGTTGCCTGCGGCGCGCGCAGCCCGACCCGGAGCGCAGCGGAGGGGCACGCCCGACCCCAGTGCCTGCTGTTCGACCGATCCGGGCCCGAGACGCATCCAACCTACTAAAAGCCATGGCAGGATAGAACGAATGTGATCAGGACATCTTATGGCCGGTTGGCGCTCTGTTCGGGCCCCAATCGGCGTATTATCCTGGATTCACCCCCGGGCCGTACCACGTTTTAGTGAGACAGGGCAGCACGCCTTCCACCCCTCCGTAATCCCCACGCCCGGGGCAACCCACCCTCCAGGAGACACACCCGTGAAGATGCTGCACACCGCTGCGCTGCTCGCCGCGCTCGGAAGCCTGTCGGCGTGCGCCGACGCAGTGGTCAACCAGGATCCCGCCACCCCGGCGGAAGTGGAAGCCAGCGGCGACCTGAAGACGGGCTGGATCTGGCGCCACGGCGCCGACCGCCCCATCGAAGTGAGCTACGAGGTGCGGAACGGGCTCGCCATGTGGCAGGGCGACATCATCTTGGGCAAGGCGGGCGAGGTGCCTGCCACGCGCCAGGCGCTGGAAGGCCGCGTGCGGCAGGGCGGGCCGCGGCTTGGCCTGGGCATCGCACCGGGGAGCGGGCGCTGGCCGCTGGGCACCGTGGCCTACGTCATCGATCCGGCACTGCCGAACGCCGCGCGCGTGACCGACGCCATCGGGCACATCGAGTCCAAGTGGACCTACCTGGACTTCACGTCCCGGGGGACCGAAACGGACTACGTGTACATCACCGCCGCCGGTGCCGGCGCCAACGACTGCGCCTCGTACGTGGGGCGCACGGGCGGGCAGCAGGTGCTCCTGCTGGGGAGCAACTGCACCAAGGGGAACACCATCCACGAGCTGCTGCACGCGGTGGGGATGGAGCACGAGCAGAACCGCTGCGACCGCGACCTGCGCCTGACCATCAAGTGGGCGAACATGCGCGACGCGGCTGAGCCGTACTTCCAGAAGCTCTGCGACGGGTTTGACGAGTACGGGACCTACGACTACAGCTCCATCATGCACGGGCACCGGCTCATCGAGTCCATCAACAACCTGAACACGCTGGAGCCCAAGCCCTACTCCAGCAGCAACCTGAACAAGATGGGCCAGCGGGACAGCATGAGCACCCGCGACGTGCAGACGATCCAGTCCATGTACCCGCGGCCGCTGGGCCCCACCGGGGTCACGGTGACGCTTTCCGGGAGCACGCCGGTCATCACATGGAATGCGGTGGCGGGGGCGTCGTACTACTCGGTGGAACTGCTGCAGCGGTACGAGGAGAACGACTACGAGCGCGGGTACAGCAGCTACGATTCGTACTCGCTGATCGGCACCACCGGGGGTACGAGCATGGCGGACACCGGCAACCCCTACACGG
>DATING010000687.1:0-3701 GCA_035474555.1 Longimicrobium sp.
GCGGACTTCGTGTCGTTGTTGCGGCGAATTCATTCGCTCTGGACGGACCCGCGCTCCCTGTCTCGATCCGCTCGATCCGCTCGATCCGCTCGATCCGGATCCGCCGTGACACCGTCGTGGATGCTCGATCAACGCAGACGAGGGTGATGCCGGACGACCGGCATCACCCTCGTTGCGTTGGAGCCGGCGGAGCGGGAGCGCGGACGGATCCGCGCACCGCCCCGATCGTTCAGCGGACGCGCCGCGTCAGGGGAGCGAGCGGTACGGGGCCGCGGCCCAGGCCGAGCACCCGGACACGTTGCAGGCCCGCACCCGGTACGCGTACACGCGCCCGCCCGTCAGCCCGCCGTTGGTGTACCCCGTGGCGTTGGCGGCCGCGTTCCCCACGTCCGCCCACGCGCCCCACACCCCGCCGATGCTCACGGAGCGGGCGACGGTGAACGAGGTCTCCGTCGTGCTCGCGTCCGTCCACCCCACGCGGATCTCCGTGGCCGAGAGCACCGTCGTCCCCACGCCCGTGGGCGCGGCGGGGACCGCGGGCACCGTCACGGCCGCGCTGTTGACCCACAGCGAGCAGCCGGCCGCGTTGCATGAACGAAGGCGGTACTGGTACTGCCTGCCCGCCACCACCGCGTTGAGGTAGCTGGTGGCGTTGGCGGCCGGGGCGGAGACGTCCGTCCACGCGCCCCACACCCCCGCCGTGTTCGTCCGCCGGCCCACGGTGAACGACGTCTCGGTCGTGCTGGCGTCCGTCCAGCTCACCCGCGCCTGCGTGGCGGAGAGCACGGTGCCCCGCACCCCCGTCGGCGCGAGCGGCAGCGTTCCCGCCGTGGCCGGCGTGGCAACGTACGGGCTGGTGGTCCACGCCGAGCACCCCGCCGCGTTGCAGGACCGCAGCCGGTACTGGTAGGTGGTCCCCGCCGTCAGCCCCGTGTTGGGAAAGTCCGTGGCGTTGGCCGGGCGCGTGGAGATCACCGTCCACGCGCTCCAGGTGGTGCCCGTCTGCTGCCGGCGCGCCAGGCTGAAGCTGGTCTCGTTGGGGCTGCCGTCGCGCCAGCCGAGCTGGATGGTGGTGGTGGACGTGGCCGCGCCGCGCAGCACGCTGGGCGGGGCCGGGGGGCCGCCGCTCGCGGCCTCGAGCGTCACGCCGGAGTACGCGCTGAACCCGCGCACCATCACGTAGTACGTGCCCGGCAGGGGAAGGGTCACGTCGCAGCGGTCCACCGTGTTGCCGGAGTACGAGCGGCAGTCGTACGTCGAGGCCGTGGGCACCTCGCCGTAGCGCACGTACAGGTCGGAGTCGCCCGTGCCGCCGGCCGTGGTGATGGACAGGCTGGTGGCCCCCGCGGGGACGGTGAGCGCGAAGAACCGCTCGCTCCCCGAGACGCCCGACAGCCCGGTGTGCGGCGTCCCCACCAGCAGCGCCAGCGCCTCGCGGACGTTGATGGTGACGTTGACCTGCGCCTGCCGGTTGCTGGCCAGCGAGTCGGCCACGGTGACCTGCCCCGTGTGCGTGCCCGCGGCGAGCGCGGAGCCGTTCACGGTCGCGTCCAGCAGGGCGCTCTGCCCGGCCGCCAGCGCGCCGTCCTCCGGGCCCGCGGCCAGCCACGTGCGGTTGTCCGTGGCCGTCCAGTTCAGGAGCGCCGTCCCGGAGTTGGTCAGCACCACCCGCGCGCCCAGCGTGCTGCCGATGGTGGCCGCCGCCGTCACGTTCGCCGCGTCCGACGTGGCCTTGCCCGCGCCCGGCTCCGCCGACGTGAAGTGCTGCGCCGCGGGCTTCTCCGCCGGCACCGCGTCCGCGCCGCCGGCCGTGCGGACGAAGGTAAAGACGAGCGACGACGGGCTCAGGGCGATGGCGGCCGCGGCGGGCTCCACCGTGAGGCGGGAGAAGACGAGCTTGTTGGGCGAGGAGCCGCCGATCCCCGTCAGCCGGCCGGCGGTGGCCGTCGCCAGCAGCCGGGCCGCCACGGTGGCCGGGAGGGCCGTGGGCGCGCCTTGCAGGTAGAGCGCCGCCACGCCCGCCACGTGCGGCGCGGCCATGGACGTGCCGCTGATGGTGTGGATGGCCGTGTCGCTCGTCCACCACGCGCTGGTGATGTCGGACCCCGGCGCGTACAGGTCCACGCAGGTGCCGTAGTTGGAGAAGTACGACGCCGCGTCCGCGTTCGTGGTGGAGCCCACGGTGATGGCGGCCGGCGTGCTGGCGGGGGAGCGGGTGCAGGCGTCCGTCGTCTCGTTGCCCGCGGAGAGGGTGTACACCACGCCGGAGGCGATGGAGGCGGCCACGGCCGTGTTGACGGGGGCGTAGTAGCCGCCGCCCAGCGACATGTTGGCCACGGCCGGCTTCACGGCGTTGGCCGTCACCCAGTCGATCCCCGCGATGACGGTGGAGTACGCGGCGGAGCCGCTGCAGTTGAGCACGCGCACGGCCACGATCTGCGCGGCCTTGGCCACGCCGTAGGTGGAGCCGGCGATGGTGCCGGCCACGTGCGTGCCGTGGCCGTTGCAGTCCTGGCCGTTGCCGCCGTCGCCCACCACGTCGGTGCCCACGGTGGCCCGGCCGCCGAACTGGGCGTGCGTGGTGCGGACGCCGGTGTCCAGCACGTACACGCGGACGCCCGCGCCCGTGGCGCCGTAGACGTAGGTGGTGTTCAGGGGAAGGGCGCGCTGGTCCACGCGGTCCAGCCCCCAGGGGGCGCTGGGCTGCGTCGTCTGGTCCATGCGGGCGATCCCGTCCTCCGCCACGTACTGTACCCGCGGGTCGCGGCGGAGCGCTTCCACGGCCTCCGGCGTGAGCGTGGCGGCGAACCCCTCCAGGGCGGCGCCGTACACGTGGTGCACGGTGCCGCCGAGCGCGGCCACGTCCTGCGCGGCGCTGGCGCCCACGTCATCGGTGACGGGGTTCATCACCACGATGTAGCGGCTGGGAAGCGCATCGGCGCCCGCGGACAGCAGCGGGGCCAGGGCGTCCGCGGCGGCGCGCGGGCCCGCGGGTGCCTGGGTGGGGAGTTCGCGGTCGTCCTGCCCGCAGGCGGCCACGGCGGCGGAGAGGAGAATGACCTGCGCGAAACGGCGGACGGTGAGTGGCTGGATCATGATGGTCTTCTCACTGCTGAATGATCGGCACACGATGAACTCCCCCCATTCCGCTGAAAGGGGTGTGCGATTCCGCCCGTGCCGCAGGCAAGCGTGCGGCGAGGGGGTTGCCGGATGAAGGTGCTGCGGGAGGAACCGCTGGAGGGGTAGCGCCCCTGGAATAGCGCCGGGGAAGAGGATAGGGCGCGCGCGCACTTGGGGCAATAGTTTTGATGTGCCGGATGGACGAGTGCGGGAGTGCGAAAGTGCGGCGGGGACGCCGATGGAAGGCGGAGGGCGGGGAGCGCCGATGGGGGCGGGGATCGAGCCGGAGCGGCTAAAGCCGCCGCTGGGACAGCGGTAAGCCCTGTCTCGCGCCGAGGCGCGGCACGAACAGGGCTTCAACAGCGTAACCCCGGTTCGGTGCACCGGGACGGCCCCTGCACGGGAGTCCGCGCAGGCGGACTTCGTGTAGTTGTTGCGGCGAATTCATTCGCTCTGACGGACCCGCGCTACCGGTCTCATACCGAATCCGAGAAAACAACCGCCTCACGCAGAGACGCGGAGACGCAGAGTGAAGAGAAGAACAGGAGTAGCGGCCTCTGCTCGTCTTTCTCCTTTTGTTT
>DATING010000688.1:0-2226 GCA_035474555.1 Longimicrobium sp.
GCGTCCTCCGCGTGAGACTGCCGGTGCCGTTCCGTCCCGCGCTCCGAGGCCGAAAACGCACCGCGAAACTGAACTTCTCCCCCGTGGACACGCGGCCACTTTGCCGCCGTGCACGGCGCGAATGTTTGCGCCCCATCGTGCAATGGCGCCAACACACATGCACATGAATTACACCCTTCGCGGGGCGCTGGAAACGTGTGCATCGTATACGCGTATGATCCGTATAACAATCCGTAAACCATCCAACTACAAGCACTTAGAGAAATTGCCCCGAAGGGTTGTTTCGGGTATTATTCGGTATTACTCTTGCTTGTGCGTACGGTGACCCAATCCGCTCGGCATAAACTTTCGCAGGACATTCCCCGTGAGTGCCGCAGTCGACCTGAAGCTGCTTCGCGCAGACCTGGAAAAGCGCTTTGGCGAGGCCATCGTCCCCGTTCCGGGACAGGCGCCTTCGCGGGAGCGCCCGGGATTTCGCACGGGGGTGTCGTCGCTGGACGCGCTGGTGCCGGGCGGAGTGCCGCGCCGCGCGCTGACCCTGTGGTCCGGCGAGGCCACGTCTGGACGCACGGCCGCCCTGCGCGTGCTGGTGGAGGCCGCCTGCCGCGAGACGCTGGTGGCGGTGGTGGATGCCACGCGCACGCTGGACCCCTCGGCGTGGTGCGGCGCGGACGGGCACTCCGCGCCGGGGCTGTGGATCGCCCGCCCCCCCGCGGACGGGCACGTGGAAGAGGGCGCCTGGGTGGCCGAGACGCTGCTGCGCACGGGCGCCTTTGGCCTCGTGGTGCTGGACGGGATCGCGCCCGCGGCCGTGGAGGCGCACCGGCTGCGCGCCCTGGCCCGCGAGACGGACGCGGCCGTGCTCGTTTCCATGGACGCGGGCGGGGCGCAGTGGCGCGCGGACGTGAAGCTGGAATTCAAGCGGACGGGGGTTGCACCCGGGCTGCGCGCCGGCGGGCGGTTCCGCCGGCCCTCGGGGGTGCAGGCGGCCAAGGGATGGGGCAGCCGCACGGGACAACGGGAGGTGGAGCTTGTCCACGAGCCGACGCATCGCCTGCATCCGGATACCGGAGCCGACCGGCGCGCCGGCGCCCGCCACTAAGGCGTTCGGCGCCGGTCCAGACAACACGGAGGCGTTCGGCGCCGGTTCGTACGACGCCGAAGCGCGCGCCGCGCTGGCCGGCGCCCTGCTCACCGCCGCGCCCCGCGTAATCCCCGTCCGCAACCACCCCCGCGCCTTCTGGGCCGACCTGACGGGGATGGACGGCCACGGGGGCGACGCGGGCGTTGCGCGTGCCCTGGTGCGGGCGGCGGAGCGCGCGGGCACGGAGGTGCGGGTGGGGGTGGCGGCGTGCTGCATCGCGGCGGCCGCGGCCACGCGCGAGCGCGCCCACCCCGTGCGCGTCGTCCCGCGCGGCCGCGAGGCGGACTACCTGCGCCGCCGCTCGCTGTCCCTCCTCCCCCTGTCCGCGGACCTGCGCCAGTCGCTGGACATCCTGGGATTGAAGACGTGCGGCGACCTGGCCGGCCTGGTGCCGGCGGAGGTGGAGCTGCGCTTTGGCATCGACGGCCTGCGCGCGTGGCGCCTGGCCCGCGGCGACGACGGGCGCTGGCCCTTTCGCCCCGCGGAGCCGGGGATCGCCGCGGCGGAGACGGACTTCGAGCCGCCCATCGAAAGCGCGGAGCCCCTGCGCTTCGTCCTGGGCGGATTGATCGATTCCGTCGCGGGGCAATTGGCGGCGCGGCAGCGCATCCCCGCCCGGCTGCGGCTGACCCTGCGCGTGGAGGATGCGCCGGACGACGTGCGCGAGATTCGCCCCGCGCGGCCCACGGCGGACGTGCGCGTGCTGGCGGACCTGTGCCGCCGGGTGATCGACGCGGAGCCGCTGGCGGGGCTGCTGCGCGGCGTCTCCCTGGTGGCGGAGGAGGAGGGGACGGCGCGGGCGGACCAGCTGGACGCCTTCACCGCCCCCGCGCCCGACCCCGGCGCCCTGCACTCCGCCCTCCTTCCCGTCTTCGCCCGCTGGGGCGACGGGGCGCTCAGCGAGGCCGTGCACAACGGCGCGCACCTTCCCGGCGAGCACGCCGGCTGGACCGCGCGGGGGAGCGACGGCATCGCCGCCGTGGCGGAGGCGCGGCCGGCCGGCGGGGAGCGCTCCGGAGACGCCAGCGTCGCGTTCCGGAACACGCTCCCCCTCTGCCTGCGCCGCCTTCCCGAGCCGCTCG
>DATING010000689.1:0-3833 GCA_035474555.1 Longimicrobium sp.
CGAGGCGGCGCTGGAGCGCGCGGTGGGCGAGATCGTCCGGCGCCACGAGGCACTCAGGACCACGTTCGCCGAAGTGAACGGCTCGCCGGTGCAGGTGATCGCGTCCTTCGGCGGTTTCGCCCTGCTGGTGGAAGACCTGACGGGATTGGGCGAGGCGGATCGCGAGGCGGCGGTGAAGCAGCGCGCGAGCGAGGAGGCGCGGCGGGCGTTCGACCTGGTGGCGGGCCCGCTCTTCCGTGCGGCGCTGCTGCGGCTGGGCGAAGAGGATCACGTGCTGCTGCTCTCCATGCACCACGTGGTCAGCGACGGGTGGAGCCTGGGGGTGCTCTTCCGCGAGCTGTCGGCGCTGTACGAGGCATACCGTGACGGGCGGGAGTCTCCACTGCCGGAGCTGGCGGTGCAGTACGCCGACTACGCGGTGTGGCAGCGCGAGCAGCTGGAGGGCGAGGTGCTGGATCGGCAGCTGGCGTACTGGCGGGAGCAGTTGTCGGGCGCGCCGGAGCTGCTGGAGCTGCCCACGGACCATCCCCGCCCGCCGGTGCAGGCGTACCGGGGCGCGTCGGTCCCGGTGGAGCTCTCCGCCGAGCTGCTGGAGCGGTTGGAGGCGCTGGGGCGGAGCGAGGGCGCAACGCTGTACATGACGCTGCTGGGTGCCTTCCAGGTCCTGCTGTCGAAGTACAGCGGGAGCGAGGACGTCGTCGTCGGCAGCCCGATCGCGGGGCGGACGAGGAAGGAAGTCGAGGAGCTGATCGGCTTCTTCGTGAATACGCTGGTGCTGCGCACGGACCTGGGCGGAGACCCGAGCTTCCGCGAGACCCTGCGGCGGGTGCGGGGAGCCACGCTGGGCGCGTACGAGCACCAGGAAGTGCCGTTCGAGAAGCTGGTGGCCGAGCTGCAGCCCGAACGGTCGATGAGCCATTCGCCGCTCTTCCAGGTGATGTTCACGCTGCAGAACGCCGGGGGCGGGGTAGGCGCGCTTCCGGGGCTGCGCGTGAGCGGAGCCGGAGCGGAGGTCGCGAGCGCCAAGTTCGATCTCGCCCTGACGCTCTCGACTACCGCCCAGGGGCTGCGCGGCAGACTGAACTACAGCGCGGACCTGTTCGAGCGGGGCACGATCGAGCGCATGGTGCGGCACCTGGAGCGGGTGCTGGAGCAGGTCGCCGCGGACGCGGACGTGCGGTTCTCGCGGCTGGACCTGCTCGGCGAGGCGGAGCGCGCGCTGGTGCTGGAGCAGTGGAACCGGACGGCGGCGGAGTACCCGGCGGACCGCTGCATCCACGAGCTCTTCGCCCAACAGGCGGAGCGCACGCCCCAGGCGGAGGCGGTCGTCCACGAGGGCACGGCCCTCTCGTACGGGGAGCTGAACCGGCGCGCGAACCAGCTCGCCCATCACCTGGAGGACCTGGGCGCGGGGCCGGATGTCCGCGTGGGGCTGTGCCTGGAGCGCGGCGTGGACGCGATCATCGGGCTGCTGGCCGTGCTCAAGGCGGGCGGCGCGTACGTCCCGCTGGACCCATCGTACCCCGTCGAGCGGCTGCGCGAGATGCTGGCAGACAGCCGCCCCGTGGTGCTGCTGACGCAGGCGTCGCTGCGGGAGCGCGTCGGCTCGCTGGGCGTCCCCGCGGTCGCGCTCGACGCGGACGCCGGCGCCTGGGCGGAGCGCCCGGCAACGAATCCCGCGCGGCTGGGGCTCACGCCGGAGCACCTGGCGTACGTCATCTACACGTCGGGATCCACCGGGCGGCCCAAGGGGGTGATGGTGCGGCACGGCTCGGTGGTGAACCTGGCCTCGGCGCTCCACGCGCGGATCTATGCGGCATATCCCGCCCCGCTGCGGGTGGGCGTGAACGCGCCGCTGGTCTTCGACGGGTCGGTGAAGCAGATCGTGCAGCTGGCGGCGGGACACACGCTGTGCGTGGTTCCCGAGGCCGTCCGCCGGGATCCCGCCGGGCTGGTGGCGTGGCTGGGCGAGACGCGGGTGGACGCGCTGGACGTGACGCCCTCGCTGCTGCGGCTGGCGCTGGCCGAGGGGCTGGGGCGCGATGGCTCCCCGCGGTTCGTGCTGGTGGGGGGCGAGGCGGTGGACGAGGAGCTGCGCGAGCGGATGTCGCGCGTCCCCACCCGCTTCCACAACGTCTACGGTCCCACGGAGTGCACCGTGGACGCCACGACGCGCGAGATCGGGGCGGCGGGCCCCGCGGCGTCCATCGGCGGCCCGCTGCCCAACGTGTCGGCGTACGTGCTGGACCCGCGGCTTCTTCCCGTCCCCGTCGGCGTGCCGGGGGAGCTGTACGTGGGCGGCGCCGGCGTGGCGCGCGGGTACCTGGACCGTCCGGCGATGACCGCGGAGCGCTTCGTCCCCGACCCGTTCGGCGGCGAGGCGGGCGTGCGGCTGTACCGCACGGGCGACCGGGTGCGGTGGATGGCGGACGGGACGCTGGAGTACCTGGGCCGCCTGGACGTGCAGGTGAAGGTCCGCGGATTCCGGATCGAGCTGGGCGAGATCGAGGCGCGGCTGGCCGGGCACCCGGAGGTGCGCGAGGCCGTCGTCCTGGCGCGGGAGGACGTGCCGGGCGACCGGCGGCTGGTGGCGTACGTGGTGGGCGCCGTGGAGACGGACGCGCTGCGGGCCCACCTGCGCCACAGCCTGCCGGAGTACATGGTGCCGGCGGCCTTCGTGGTGCTGGAGGCGCTGCCGCTGACGCCCAACGGCAAGCTGGACCGCAGGGCATTGCCGGCCCCGGACCTCGCGCCGGCGGCGGACCGGTACGTGGCGCCGCGCACGGAGACCGAAGCTCTGCTGGCGGAGATCTGGGCAGAGGTGCTGCGGCTGGAGCGGGTGGGGGTGGAGGAAAGCTTCTTCGAGCTGGGCGGGCACTCGCTCCTGGCGACGCGCGTGGTGGCCCGGGTGAGGGAGGTGTTCGGAGTGGAGCTCTCGCTGCGGGCGATCTTCGAGACCCCCACCGTGTCGGACCTGGCGCCGCGGTTGGAGCAGCTGGTACTGGCGGGAGTGGAGGAGGATGAACTGGTCGCCGCGCTGGAGCAGTTGGAGCGGCTTTCGGAAAACGAGGTCGTGGGGCTGCTGGGCGGAGACTGAATGCGTAAGAACCGTACCTTGCCGCGGCTCACGCCGCTGATGAACCGGAGAGGCGACGCTCAATGAGCGAAGTACTGGGACGACTCGACAAGCTGTCGCCCGAACGGCAGGCGCTGCTGCAGAAGATCCTGCGGGAGAAGGTGTCGCAGGCGCGCGAGCCGGATGCCATCCGCCCGCGCGGGGGCGACGCGCCCGCGCCGCTGTCGTTCGCGCAGGAGCGGCTCTGGTTCATCGACCGGCTGGAGCCGGGGAGCGCCGTCTACAACATGCCCGGGGCCTGGCGCCTGGGGGGTGCGCTGGACGAGCAGGCGCTGGAGCGGGCGCTGGGCGAGATCGTCCGGCGCCACGAGGTGCTGCGGACGGTCTTCGGCGAAGTGGACGGCTCGCCGGTGCAGGTGGTCGCGACCTTCGGCGGATTCGCCCTGCCGGTGGAAGAGCTGTCGCACCTGGGCGAGGCGGAGCGCGAGGCGGCGGTGCGGCAGCGCGCCCGCGAGGAGACGGAGCGCGCGTTCGACCTTGCGGCGGGGCCGCTTTTCCGTGCTGTGCTGCTGCGGCTGGGCGCCGAGGATCACGCGCTGCTGCTCACCATGCACCACATCGTCAGCGACGGGTGGAGCATGGGGGTGCTCTTCCGCGAGCTGTCGGCGCTGTACGAGGCGTATCGCAAGGGCGGGGAGTCGCCGCTGCCGGAGCTGCCGGTGCAGTACGGGGACTACGCGGTGTGGCAGCGCGAGCA
>DATING010000690.1:0-2308 GCA_035474555.1 Longimicrobium sp.
GCAGACGGGGCACCGCGTGGTGCTGCTGGACGTGGACGACCGGGTGCTGGCCCACGCCCGCGCCGAGATCGAGCGCGCGCTGCGCTTCCATGGCTTCTTCACCAAGCAGAAGGGCGGGCCGCCCCCGGCGGAGGTGATGGAGCGCATCACCTTCACCACCGACTACGCGCCCTTCGCGGACGCCGACTTCGTGGTGGAGAACGCGACGGAGAAGGTGGCCGTCAAGCAGGGCATCTACCCCGTGCTGGACGAGGTCTGCCCGCCGCACGCCGTGTTCGCGGCCAACACCTCGTGCATCAGCATCACGCGCATCGGCGGATGGACCAAGCGGGCGGACCGGGTGCTGGGGATGCACTTCATGAACCCCGTCCCCCTGAAGCCCGTGGTGGAGACCATCCGTGGCCACCACACGTCGCAGAACACCATCGACACGGCGCTGCGGCTGCTGGGGCAGATGAACAAGGAGGGCATCGTCGTCAACGACCTGCCCGGCTTCGTGAGCAACCGCGTGCTGATGCTCACCATCAACGAGGCGGTGTGGGAGGTGATGGACGGCGTGGCCAGCGCGGCCGACATCGACCGCATCTTCGTCACCTGCTTCGGCCACAAGATGGGGCCGCTGGCCACGGGCGACCTGATTGGCCTGGACACCATCCTCCACTCGCTGGAGGTGCTGTACGACAGCTACAACGACCCCAAGTTCCGCCCCTGCCCGCTGCTGCGGAAGATGGTGGACGCCGGGCTGCACGGCCGGAAGACGGGGCAGGGGTTCTTCGAGTACGGTGCGCAGGCAGGCACCGCGGCGTGAAGGAGTTCCAAGTGCCAAGCGACAAGTGCCAAGTAACGGACAACGGCACTCGTCACCTGGCACTTGGCACTAGGCACTAGGCACTTGGCACTTTTCACACACGGCACTTTGCCGACCACGGGGCCCCGATGGAAACCAAGCAGCAGATCCGCGAGTTCCTGTCGCGCTTCATCCGCGACCACCAGCTGGCGGACGACGAGGACATCTTCGCCACCGGCTACGTGAACTCCATGTTCGCCATGCAGCTGGTGCAGTTCGTGGAAACCACGTTCGGCATCACGGTGGAGAGCGAAGACCTGGAGATCGACAACTTCCGCACCGTCGACGCCATCGCGGCGCTGGTGGGGCGCAAGCAGGGCGCGGCGGTCTGAGCACACCCATGTCGCCGCTCGAGGCCGCGCCCGCACCCATCGCCTGGCAGCCGTCCGAGGGCGGGCTGCGCACGGGGCTGGGCGCCGCGCAGGAAAACGCCCGCCGCCAGTTCGCCGCGTGGACGGACCGCGAGGTCGCGCCCTTTGCCGGCGAATGGGACCGGGCGGGCATCACGCCGCGCTCCGTCTTCGAACGGATGGCGGCGGAGGGCTTCCTGGGCGCGGTGGTCCCCGCGGAGCTGGGGGGCACGGGATGGGACGCGGTCACCTTCGGCCTGCTGAACGAGGAGCTGGGCCGCGGCTGCTCGTCCATCCGCTCGCTGGTCACGGTGCACTCCATGGCCTGCCACGCCATCGCCCGCTGGGGCAGCCGCGCGCAAAAGGAGGCGTGGCTGCCGGCCATGGCCCGCGGCGAGCGCATCGGCGCGTTCGGCCTGAGCGAGCCGGAGGTGGGGAGCGACGCGGGCGCCATCGGCACCACGGCGGAGCTGGACGGCGACGCGTACGTGCTGCGCGGGCGTAAGAAGTGGACCACGTACGGCCAGATCGCCGACGTGCTGCTCTGCTTCGCCAAGGCGGACGGCAAGCCGCTGGCGATGCTCGTCGATCTGCACGCGCCCGGCGTGACCGTGGAGCCGCTGACGGTGCACGGCACGCGCGCCTCCATGGTCGCACAGATCACCTTCGACGGCGTGCGCGTCCCCAAGTCCGACCGCCTGGCGGGACCGGGATTCGGGCTCGGCGTGGCGCTGTCCGTGCTGGAGCTGGGGCGCTACAGCGTGGCGTGCGGATGCGTGGGCATTCTCCGCGCGTGCCTGGACGCGAGCGCGTCCTACGCGGCGACGCGTGTGCAGGGCGGCTCCGTCATCGGCGAGCACCAGCTGGTGCAGGCCATGCTGGCGGACATGGCGACGGACTGGCGCGCGGCGCGGCTGCTGTGCCTGCACGCCGGCTGGCTGCGCGACCAGAACGATCCGGACGCGGGGCGCGAGGTGTTCCACGCCAAGTACTTCGCCAGCACGGCCGCCACCCGCGCGGCGCTCAGCGCCGTGCAGATCCACGGCGCCAACGGCCTGACGGACGACTATCCCGTGGAACGCCTGCTGCGTGACAGCCGCGTGATGGAGAT
>DATING010000691.1:0-5141 GCA_035474555.1 Longimicrobium sp.
CCCCACCGACGCCAGCACCGTCTCGTACGGCATGCGGTTGGGGCGGTGGATCCCCGCCAGGTGCGTGGGAAAGTAGTGGGAGGGATACACCATCGGCAGCACGGCGTCCGTCCCGGCGCTGATGCGCTCCCACTGCTGCCCGATCCCCACGTCGCGCGACTCGTTCATCGACAGCCCGAAGACGTCCGCCGTGACCGTGGCACCCAGCGGGTGCAGCCGCGCGCGCGCCGCCGCCAGGAACCCCGCGATGGCGTCGGTGCGCTGGCCTGTGGAGTCCGCCTCGGGGTGCACCTGCGTGGGCAGGCTGCGGTACTGCTCGGGAAAGCGCACGTAGTCGAACTGGATCTCGCGGAATCCCGCCCGCACCGCCTCTTCCGCCACGGCGATGTTCATCTCCCACACGTTGCGGTCCCACGGGCTCACCCAGCTGAGCCCCTGCTTGTCGCGCCACACGCCGCCGGCGGCCGAGTGGATGGACCACTCCGGCTTGAGGCGCGACAGGCGCGGATCCTTGAAGACCACCACCCGGGCGATGGGATGGATGCCGTGCGCCCGCAGCGTGTCGACGATGCCCTTGAGGTCGCGCACGGGGATGCTGCGCTCGTGCGCCGCCTGCCGCGCCACGGTCACCTCGCTGGGGAACCGCACGCCGTCCTCGTCCTTGACGTCCACCACGAAGGCGTTGATCTCCGTGGTGTCGGCCAGGGCCAGCAGCGCGGCGCGCTTGACCGGGTTGCCGATGGCGTACGAACTGACGTAGATGCCGCGGATGATGGGCGGCACCGCGTCGCGCGGCCGGGGCGGGGCGGGGGGCGCGGCCGGCTGCAGCGGGGCTGCATGCGCGGGCGTCTCCGCCATGAGCTGCGACGCCAGGCGGAGGTCGTGCTCCGCGTCCTTTCCGATGGCGTTGCACGAGGCACCCGCGACGAGCGCGCAGGCGAGGAACGAGGCGAGCGTACGGCGACCCACGACCGGCATACAGCACCCACGAGGTAGAGACTGCGACTGCGGACGGCGGACCCGGAGCGGCCCGTCGCGAGACGACGTGTTCGGCTGAAAGGAGGACGTTGGGTCGGACCGAAACACCGGCCACGGCGGCCGATCTGCGGGCAGACGGATGTTCCCGAATCGCCGGGAAATCAGCACCGCAGAAAGGGTGCCGCCGGGACCGTTTCCGGACACTCGGAGCAGGTCGCGCGTCCGACCCGTCCCCTGGAGCCGGGTGGACGGCGCATCTTCAGCAATAGTATCGAGTTTCCGCGTCTTTGGGAATCGTCCGCCGCCGCGAATTTTCGTGGGCACACCCGGCCCCGAACCCACCGCCGGGACGCGGGCGCCACACCTCGCCGGGACAGTGATATCCGTGCAGGCGAAGTTCTACTGCCGTGAGGCCATCTTTGAAGCTGGAGTGCACGAGCAACTCGAATATCCGGGATGAGGGTAAACGGACGGGAGGATGCCGGCCGGATCCGGGTGGCGTCGAGTCGCGGTCCGCGTCGGCCCGGATCTGCGGCGGACGCCCCATCTTCCCGCGCACTCCCCGCGCGCGTACATTGCCGGGCTTCCAAAGCCCCTTCACCGGCGGACGGAGCACGGCGCGGAGTGGATCCCAATCGCATCCTGATAATCGACTACGGCTCGCAGTTCACGCAGCTCATCGCGCGGCGCATCCGCGAAGAGCGCGTGTACTGCGAGATTCAGCCGCCCACGCGCTCGCTGGAGTGGATCCGCGAGTGGCAGCCGCGCGGCATCATCCTTTCCGGCGGCCCCTCCTCCGTCTACGGCGAAGACGTGCCCACGGCGGAGCCCGAGCTGCTGCGGATGGGCATTCCCGTGCTGGGCGTGTGCTACGGGATGCAGCTCATCACCTTCCTGGAAGGCGGCGTGGTGGAGCGCGGCCGGCGCGAGTACGGCCGCGCGCACGTGACCATCGACGAGCCCACCGGCATCTTCGACGGCTTCAGCCCCGGCGAGCGCACGCAGGTGTGGATGAGCCACGGCGACCACGTGGTGCAGCCCCCGCCGGGCTACCGCCGCCTGGCCAGCACGGACGGCCTGCCCTGGGCGGCGTTCGCGGCGGACGACCGGCCCATCTACGGCGTGCAGTTCCACCTGGAGGTGGCGCACACCGTCCGCGGCGCCGACATGATCGGCAACTTCGTCTTTCGCGTGTGCGGGTGCGAGCCCACGTGGACGGCGGGGTCGTACATCGAGAACGAGCTGGAGAAGATCCGCGGGCAGGCGGGCGATGCGCAGGTGATCTGCGGGCTTTCCGGCGGCGTGGATTCGTCCGTGGCGGCGTCGCTCGTGCACCGCGCCATCGGTGACCAGCTGACCTGCATCTTCGTGGATACGGGGCTGCTGCGGCAGGGCGAGCGCGAGATGGTGGAGCGCACCTTTCGCGCGCACCTGGGCATCCGCCTGGAGGTGGTGGATGCGTCCGCGCTGTTCCTGGAGCGGCTGAAGGGGGTCGAGGATCCCGAGAAGAAGCGCAAGATCATCGGCAACACCTTCATCGACGTCTTCGAGGACGCGTCCGACCGCATCGGCGGGGACGCGAAGTTCCTCGTGCAGGGGACGCTGTACCCGGACGTGATCGAGTCGCTGTCCGTGAAGGGGCCGTCGGCCACCATCAAGACGCACCACAACGTGGGCGGATTGAAGGAGAACATGCGGTTCGCGCTCATCGAACCCCTGCGCGAGCTGTTCAAGGACGAGGTGCGGCAGGTGGGGCGCGAGCTGGGGCTGCCGGAGGAGATGGTGGGCCGCCACCCGTTCCCCGGCCCCGGCTTGGCCATCCGCGTGCTGGGCGCGGTGGACGAGCATGAGCTGGCCATCCTGCGCCAGGCGGACGTCATCTACCTGGAGGAGATCCGTTCCGCCGGGCTGTACGACGACATCTGGCAGGCCTTCGCCGTGCTCCTTCCCGTCCGCTCCGTGGGCGTGATGGGCGATGAGCGGACGTACGAGAACGTGTGCGCCCTGCGCGCCGTCACCAGCCGCGACGGGATGACGGCGGACTGGTACCCGTTTCCCCACGACGTGCTGGCGCGCATCTCCACGCGCATCATCAACGAGGTGGATGGCATCAACCGCGTGGTGTACGACATCTCGTCCAAGCCGCCGGCCACGATCGAGTGGGAATGAGTGCGAAAGTGCGAAAGTTGTAGCGGAGAAACGTAGTTTCGCGCAGAGCTAAGAAGAGAAAAGACGCAGAGGACGTGGTCAGTCCTCTGCGTCCTTTCTTTTGCTTTCCGCGTCGTCCGCGTGAAACCCGATCCCTGGATACGCGTGGAAGCCCGGGGCGGGGGATCCTCTCATACCCGATTCTCTGATTGATTGTGCATTCATGATTTCAAAGAATGCCTCACACAGGGGGAAAGAGGCCACGGGGAACGGCAGCAGTAGAACTCACGGTGCACAATCAATTTAGCGATCCGGTATCATACCAGACGCTTGGATGGATGTGCATCCCAACTCCAAGGAAGGCCTCACGCGGAGTAACGCGGAGAAAAGACGAGGAGCGATAAGTTTCTCCGCGTCTTCCGCGCGAGACAGCCGTAGAGCTCCGGGTGCACAACCCCTTGTGGGGTCCGGTATCATACCGTTTCCCACGGTTCCGTGTGCACTCGACCATCGTCTTTCACGCAGAGCCGCGGAGGAGAAAAGAGAGCCGCAGAGAACGGTTCGTCTCTGCGTCTCTCTTTTTCCCTCTGCGGCTCTGCGTGAAATGCGGTTCCTGTGTGCACAAGGGATTCTCAGCTTTGGTATCAGACGCCGGCGAGCTCACGGGTGCGGAGGGCCGGCTCCACGGGGACGGCGGGCTCGCCGGCCTCCACGCGGAAGGAGGAGACCAGCTCGCGCAGGCGCGCCGCGAGCGAGCCCAGCGTCTCGCCGGAACGGGCCGCCGCGCTGTCGGCACCGGCGGAAAGGGCCGCCACGGTCACCATCAGCGAATCCAGCTGGTCCGTCATGGCCGCCATCTCCTGCGCGGAGGCGGCGTTCTCCTCCGCGACGGAGGCGACGCTCTCCAGCCGGATGGTGGTCTCGTGCACGCGCGCAGAGATCCCCCGCGTCTCCGCCAGCAGGCCGTTGACCTGCGCCACGGCCCCTTCCAGCGCGCGGAAGATGGAATCCAGCACCTCGCCCACGGACTCGGCGCGGCCGGCTGTGTGCTGCACCTGCAGGGCGCTCTGCTCGATGGCCGTGACCGTGCCGTCGATCTCCCGCTGCATCTCGCCCACCACGGCCTCCGTCCGCGTGGCGGCGGCGGACGCGCTCTCCGCCAGCTTGCGCACCTCCTCGGCCACCACGGAGAAGCCGCGGCCCGCGTCGCCGGCGCGGGCGGCCTCGATGGCGGCGTTCAGCGCCAGCAGGTTGGTCTGCGCGGAGATGGCGTTGATGGTGCCCGCGAACTCGGCCACGGCGCCGGAGTGGCGGCGCAGCCCCCGCACCTGCTCGGTGTTGCGCGCCACGACGACGCCCATCTCCCCCGTCTCGCGGGCGATCTGAGCCACCGTCTCGCCACTGGTGCGCGCGGCGGCCACGCTCTGCACCAGCGACGCGGAGACGCGCTCCGCCCCGGCGGCCATCCCCGCGGCGGCCTGCGCGATGTCGCGCGTCTGCGAGAACGCGTCCTGCGCCGAGGCGGCCTGCTCCTCCGCGCCGGCGGTGATCTGCGCGACGGCCTGGCCCAGGTGCTCCACGGCGCCGCGCGTCTCGGCCGTGAGCGCCGAGATCTGCCCGCCGTGGCTGCCCAGCGTGGCCGCCGTGCGCTGCACGCGCCCCAGGATGGAGCGCAGGTCCGCCGCCATCTGGTTGAAGGCGCCGGCCATCTGCGACAGCTCGTCGCGCGTTCCCGCCCGCCCCACGCCCAGCTCCTGGCCTGTCAGGTCACCCCCGGCAATGCGGTGCGCGGCGGCGGCGGCGCGCACCACGGGAAGGCGCACGGCGCGGTCCAGGAGCCACGCCACGCCCAGCCCGGCCAGGGCGAGCGCCAGCAGCGACGCCAGCCCCGCCCGACGCGCGGCCACGCCCGCGGCGTCCGCCTCGGCGGTCACCACGGCGCCGGCCTCGGCGTGGCTGGTCTCGATGACGTCCAGCCGCTCGCGAAAGGCGTCCAGCTCCGCCAGGAAGGGGGC
>DATING010000692.1:0-5771 GCA_035474555.1 Longimicrobium sp.
GAACTTCATCTCCCCTCGGGCCCCGTGCCGGCGTGGCACCCGCCCGTGACGGACAGTCCGCGCAGGCGGACTTCGTGTGTTCGTTGCGGCGAATTCATTCGCTTGGTCCCGGCCCGTCCGCATTCGACCGGCCGTCCGTCCCCAGCATCCCGAACGCGACGGGAGGGCGGATGGGGAGGAGCACGGAGAAGCGCGTGTCGCCGGGCACGGAATCCACGTCGATGATCCCCGCGTGGCCCTGCGTGACGATGGTGTGCACCACGTCCAGCCCCAGCCCCGTGCCCTCGCCCACGGGCTTGGTGGAGAAGAACGGTTCCCAGATGCGCGCCTGCAGCTCCTGCGGAATCCCGCGGCCGTTGTCGCAGATCTCCACCAGCACGTGCGTGTCGCGCAGCGCCGTGCGGATGGTGATGCGGCCCGTGTCGCGCTGCACGGCGTCTATGGCGTTGTCCAGCAGGTGCGTCCACACCTGGTTCAGCTCGCCCGGGTGGCCGGAGACCAGGGGGAGCCCCGGCGTGAAGTCGCGCTCCACGTGCACGCCGCACAGGCGGATGCGGTGCGCCAGCATGGTGAGCGTGCTTTCCAGCCCCGCGTGCACGTCCGTGGGGATGCGCGCCGTGCCCCCGTCCATGTGCGAGTACGACTTGACCGCACCCACGAGCGCCGAGATGCGCGCGGACGCATCCTCGATCTCGCGCAGCAGCGTATCCGCAGCCAGGTCCGCGCCCAGCCAGGTGAACGCCGCGGGGGGCAGCGTGCACGCGCTCAGGGCGTCGGCATCCAGCCCCGCGTCCGCCAGGGAGCCGGCGATGTCCCACGCGCGGTCCACGCCCTTTTCCTCCAGCCGCAGGGCCAGCGCCTCCTCCCGCTCGCTGCGGGCGAGCGAATCCGACTCCAGCGTGGAGTTGCGCCCGGCCAGCAGCGTGTTGATGGCGTCGCGTGCCTCGTCGCTGTCCACGAACTGCAAGGTGGCCTCGCGCAGGCCGTCCAGCATCTCGCGCAGGCGGTGGGCGGAGCGGCGTGCGGCGGCGGCGGGGTTGTTGAGCTCGTGCGCCAGGCCGGCGGAAAGCTTGCCCAGCGCCATCAGCCGGTCCCACTGCTCGGCCGTGCGGGTGGTGTAGCGCACCCGCTCCACCATGAGCGTGATGAGCCGCTGCTCCAGCACGGGGATCGCGCGCAGCAGCTCGCCGAAGCGCGACTCGGGGAACAGGTACACGCGCGACGGCATGACGGCGCGCCCGCTGGCCGCCCACCGCGTCATCCGCGAGAACGGCAGCTTGCCCGAGATCTCGCCTGCCCGGGCGATGAACGCGCGCGAGTCCGGCGCCCCCTGCGGCAGCGCGTGCACCTCGCCCTCCAGCAGGGCGAACATGGAGTCGGCCGGGTCCCCGGAGCGAAAGAGGATGTCGCCCGGCTGCAGCGACCGCACCTCCCCGTTCTCCGCGAGCCACAGCAGATCTCCCTCGCCCAGGTCTTCGAACTCGGTGATGCGCTGCAGCTCGCGGGCGAGCGCCGGCGCGTCGGTATCGGTGAGCGTCATGGCCGCGGTTGGGTACGGGGAGCGCGTGTGACCATCGTACGTCTGCACCAAACTACGGACGCGCGCAAGGGAGTGGTTGTAACGATGGCGGCGGGGCGGGGAGGAGGCAACCAGACCTTGGTGTTGGATGGGCCCTGCGGACGGGCCGGCGCCCCCCTCCCCGACCCTCCCCCACAAACTGCGTGGGGGAGGGAGGTGGGTCACGTCGCGGCGTCGGGATTCGCGCGCGGGCCGACCAGCCGCGGCGTCCGCCGCGGGGAGCTCCGCACGGCACAGCCCCCACTCCCGCGACGAAAGCCCGTAGAAGTATACACCCCCTCCCGCGCAGTTTGCGGGAGGGGGTGGACGAGCCTAAGCGAGGCCGGGGGAGGGCCACCGCCGGCTCCCCGCGGAGGACCCTCCACCCCCTACACCCTACACCGCCGCCGCCTCCGGGACCAGCGCCTCCTCGAACTCGCTGAAGTCCTCGTCCGGGAGCTCCGCGTACACGGGGTTTGACAGGTACCGCTCGCCGAAGTCGCAGATGATGGAGACGATCAGCTTGCCCTCCATCTCCGGCCGCGCGGCCACCTGCAGCGCCGCCCAGGTGATGCTGCCCGACGAGATCCCCGCGAAGATGGCCTCCTCGCGCGCCAGCCGCCGCGCCGTGGCGATGGCGTCGTCGTTGGTCACGGTGACGATCTCGTCGTAGATGCCCGTGTCCAGGTTGCCGGGCACGAACCCCGCGCCGATCCCCTGCTGCTTGTGCGGCGACGGCGCCCCGCCCGAAAGCACCGGGCTTTCCGCCGGCTCCACGCAGACGATGCGCAGGTCGGGCTTCCGCTCCTTGAGAAAGCGGCCGGCACCCGTGATGGTGCCGCCCGTGCCCACGCCGGCCACGAACACGTCCACCGCGCCGCCCGTATCCGTCCAGATCTCCGGGCCCGTCGTCCGGTAGTGGATCTCCGGGTTGGCCGGGTTGTCGAACTGGCGCGGCATCCACGCGCGCTCGCCCAGCTTGCCGGCGATCTCCTCCGCCCGGGCGATGGCGCCCTTCATCCCCCTGGGCCCCTCCGTCAGTACCAGCTTGCACCCCAGGGCGCGCAGCATGTTGCGGCGCTCCACCGTCATCGTCTCCGGCATGACGAAGATGCACCGGAAGCCCCGCGCCACGGCCGCGTACGCCACGCCGATCCCCGTGTTGCCGCTGGTGGGCTCCACCACCACCATCCCCGGCCGCAGCACGCCCCGCTCCACCGCGTCGTCCACCATGGCCGCGCCGATGCGGTCCTTGACGCTGTTGAAGGGGTTGAAGCCCTCGTGCTTGACCACCACGCGCCCCGGCAGCCCCGCGCCCAGGCGGTTGAGCTGGATGAGCGGCGTGTCGCCCATGGTCTGCGTGACGTCGGCGTGGATCTTTCCGCGTGGCATGCGTCCTCCGAATTTCGGGATGGTGACCGGCCGGCCCTTGCGTGCAGCGTGCTTGAGAACTGAGATACTTCAGCGGTGCGACGGCATTCCCCGGGCCGGCGCCCGGCCAGCGGAAAACCCGGCACCCGCGGACCGCCGCCGCGCCGTGCTGGAGCCTTGATAGCGGGGCATCGCGCGCCCGGTTCCCCCGCCGCACGTTTCCGTCCCCTTTCGCCCGCGCCCCGGGATGCTTATCGTGGGGTGCTAAGTTTTCCGCACACCCCGTCCCCCGAGCCTCCATGTCGCGAAACACCGTTCGCGCGCTCGCGCTCCTGGCCCTGGCCGTTGCCCACGCGCCGGCCGCAGCACAGACCGCACGGGACCTGCCGGCGCCGCCCGTGGCGCGCGTGGTCCCCCGCACCGACACCCTGCACGGCGACGTGCGGACCGACAACTACTTCTGGCTGCGCGACCGCGCGAACCCCGAGGTGGTCTCGTACCTGGAGGCGGAGAACCGCTACGCCGACACGGCCATGGCGGGCACCCGCCCGCTGCAGGAGAGGCTGTACCAGGAGATCCTGGGCCGCCTGCGGCAGACGGACCTGAGCGTGCCCGACCGCATTGGCCCGTACTTCTACTATTCGCGCACGGAAGAGGGCAAGCAGTACCCCATCTTCGTCCGGCGGCGCGGCAGCATGCAGGCGCCCGAGGAGGTGATCTTCGACCAGAACCGCATGGCCGAGGGCGCGCGCTACTACTCCCTGGGCGCGTTCAGCGTCTCGCCGGACCACCGCATGCTGGCGTTCGCGGTGGATACCAGCGGCGCCGAGCACTTCACCCTCATGGTGAAGAACCTGGAGACGGGCGAGATCCTCCCCGAGCGCATCGACGACGTGTCGTTCGGCGCCACGTGGGCGGCGGACAACCGGCACCTGTTCTACACCCGCACGGACCAGGCGCAGCGCCCCGACCGCGTCTTTCGCCACGCGGTGGGCACGGCCGCCTCCGCCGACGTGCAGGTGTACCACGAGCCGGACGTGCTGTACCGCGCGGGCGTCTACCTGACCAAGGACGACAAGTGGCTGGTCGTCTCCTCCGGGAGCTACACGACCAGCGAGGCGTACGTCATCCCCGGCGACCGGCCCACGGAGCCCCTGCGCCTGGTGTCGCCCCGGCAGAACGACGTGCTGTACACGGTCAACCACCAGGACAACCGCTTTCTCATCCGCACCAACGCGGACGGGGCCAACAACTTCAAGCTGATGTGGGCCCCGGAGAGCGATCCGTCCCGCGCCGCGTGGCGCGAGCTGGTGCCGCAGCGCGACAGTGTGCTGCTGGACGGCTTCGACGTCTTTCGCGACCACCTGGTGATGTACGAGCGGGGCAACGCGCTGCGGATGATCCGCATCCGCAACATCCGCACGAACGCCGAGCACACGGTGGAGTTCGCCGAGCCGGTGTACACCGCCGGCCCGGGGAGCAATCCCGAGTACGACACGCACACGCTGCGCTTCGGCTTCCAGAGCATGGTCACACCGTCGTCCGTGTACGACTACGACATGAACACGCGGCAGCGCGAGCTCAAGAAGCAGACGGAGGTCATCGGCTACGACCCGTCGCTGTACGCCACGGAGCGCACCTGGGCCCGGGCCGGCGACGGCACCATGGTCCCCGTGTCCCTGGTCTACCGCAAGCCCATGGTGCGCGACGGGTCGCGGCCCATGCTGCTGTACGCGTACGGTTCCTACGGCAACAGCACGGACCCCACGTTCAGCAGCGCCAACCTGAGCCTGCTGGACCGCGGCGTGGTGTTCGCCATCGCGCACATCCGCGGCGGGCAGGAGATGGGGCGGGCCTGGTACGACCAGGGCAAGATGCTCAACAAGATGAACACGTTCACGGACTTCATCGCCGTGGCCGAGCACCTGGTGCGCGACCGGTGGACGTCCAGCCAGCGGCTGGCCATCCGCGGCGGCAGCGCCGGCGGGCTGCTGATGGGCGGCGTGGTCAACATGCGCCCCGACCTGTTCAAGGTCGTGGTGGCCGACGTGCCCTTCGTGGACGTGATCAACACCATGGCCGACGCCAGCATCCCCCTGACGACGGGCGAGTGGATCCAGTGGGGCAACCCGGCCAACGAGACGGAGTACCGCTACATGCTGTCGTACTCGCCGTACGACAACGTGGAGCGCAAGGCCTACCCCACCATGCTGGTGACGACGGGGCTCAACGACCCGCGCGTGGCGTACTGGGAGCCGGCCAAGTGGGTCGCGAAGATGCGGACCATGAAGACGGACGACAACCTGCTCGTGCTGCGCACCAACATGGGCGCGGGCCACGGCGGCTCGTCGGGCCGCTACGACGCGCTGCGCGAGACGGCGTTCCGCTACGCCTTCATCCTGCACCAGCTGGGCATCGACCAGTAGCCGCGATGGGATGAAGCATCGCCCGCGCGGGACCAAGCGCGGCGGCGGAGGATGATGGAAGACGGGCGCACGGCACTTCGCCGTGCGCCCGTTTTCGTGCGCGCCTGGCCAATCGCGGCAGACCCTCGTCCGGTCGCGCGTTCCTTCCGTGCGAACGAGGAGCTGGATTCCCTGGCGAGGAGAGGACGATGCGTGAGAGCGAGGCGTGGCGCCGGCCGCGGCCGCAGGCGATGGCCCTGCCGGGGATCGGGATCGTGGTGATGCTCCTGGTGGGCACGATGGTGATGACGCCGGCCGTGGCGGGGCCGCGGCTGGCGGAGGCGCGGACGGCCACCCCCGTCATGCGCGGCCCGGTCGCCGTCTGGGTGGACCGGGACGGCGGCGCCTGGATCCCCGGCACGCCCGCCCCCGGCCCC
>DATING010000693.1:0-2248 GCA_035474555.1 Longimicrobium sp.
GCACGGGAGCCTGGTGAACCGGCTGGCGTGGATGCAGGACCGGTACGGGATGACGCCGGACGAGGCGCTGCTGCAAAAGACGCCGTTCTCCTTCGACGTCTCGTTCTGGGAGTTCTTCTGGCCGCTGATGGTGGGCGCCCGCCTGGTGATGGCGCGCCCGGATGGTCACCGCGACCCGGCGTACCTGGTGGACGTCATCCGCCGCGAGGGGATCACCACGGCGCACTTCGTCCCCTCCATGCTCCCGCTCTTCCTGGAGCACCCGGATGCGGCCGCGTGCTCCGGGCTCCGTCGCGTCCCCGTGAGCGGCGAGGCCGTCTCCGCGGCGCTGGTGCGGCAGTTCCACGAGCAGCTTCCCGGTGTCGGCCTCTTCAACCAGTACGGGCCGACGGAATCCGGCGAGGTGACCGAGTGGGCGTGCGAGCCCGGCGCGGAGCGCGTTTCCATCGGCCGGGCGATCCACAACGCGGCGGTCTACGTGCTGGACCGTGCCGGCGAGCCCGTGCCCGTCGGTGTGGCGGGCGAGCTGTTCATCGGCGGTGTTGCGGTGGCGCGCGGGTACCTGGGCCGGCCGCGGCTGACGGCGGAGCGGTTCGTCCCCGATCCCTTCGGCGAGCCGGGCGCCCGCATGTATCGCACCGGCGACCTGTGCCGGTGGATGGCCGACGGCACGGTGGAGTACCTGGGCCGCACCGACTTCCAGGTGAAGGTGCGCGGCTTCCGCGTGGAGCTGGGGGAGATCGAGGCGCGGCTGGCCTCGCATCCCGGCGTGCGCGAGGCGGTGGCGCTCGCGCTGGACGACGGGGCGGGCGGCAAGCGGCTGGTGGCGTACTTCGTGGGCGAGGCGCTGGAGGGCGAGGCGCTGCGTGCGCACCTGTCCGAACAGCTGCCGGAGTACATGGTTCCCGCGGCGTTCGTGCGGCTGGAGACGCTTCCGCTGACGCCCAACGGCAAGCTGGACCGCCGGGCGCTCCCCGCTCCCGAAGGCGATGCGTTCGCCGCGCGGGCGTACGAGGCGCCGGACGGGGAGACGGAGCAGGCGCTGGCCGGGATCTGGTCGGAGCTGCTGGGAATCGAGCGCATCGGCCGGCGGGACGACTTCTTCGCGCTGGGCGGGCACTCGCTGCTGGCGGTGCGCGTGGTCTCCCGCGTGCGGCAGGCGCTGCGTGTGGAGGCGGAGATCGGCGACCTCTTCGTCCGGCCGGTGCTGGCGGACTTCGCGCGCGGGCTGGAGACGGCCGCGCGGGCGGAGGCGCCGGCGATCACGCCCGTGGACCGCACCCTGCCGATCCCGCTCTCGTTTGCCCAGCAGCGGCTGTGGTTCCTGGAGCAGCTGGGGAACCTGGGCGGCACGTACCACGTCCCCTCTCGCCTGCGGTTCAAGGGCGCGCTGGACCGGGATGCGCTGCTGGGCGCGCTGGACCGGATCGTCGCCCGGCACGAGGCGCTGCGCACGGTCTTCGCGGAGGTGAACGGCGTCCCGGAGCAGCGGATCGCACCGGCCGAGGCGAGCGGATTTCACCTGGTGGAACACGACCTGGGCGGGGAGGGGGACGCGGAAGCCGCGCTCGGCAGGTGGATGGACGCGGAGGCGCGCGCGCCCTTTGACCTGGAGCGCGGGCCGCTCGTCCGTGGCCGGCTCATCCGGCTGGCGGCGGACGATCACGTGCTGCTCATCACCATGCACCACATCGTCAGCGACGGCTGGTCGATGGGGGTGCTCTTCCGCGAGCTCTCCGCGCTCTACGCCGCCCACGCCCGGGGCGGGGAAGCGGAGCTTCCCGCGCTGCCGGTGCAGTACGCGGACTACGCGGCCTGGCAGAGGCGGTGGGTCGAGGGCGAGCTGCTGGAGCGGCAGGCGGGCTACTGGGAGCGGGCGCTCGCGGGTGCCCCCGAGCTGCTGGAGTTGCCCACCGACCGTCCGCGGCCGGGGAAGCAGGACTTCGCCGGCGACACGGTGGACGTGGAGCTGGACGAGGCGCTGACCGCGGCGCTGAAGGCGCTCTCGCAGCGGCACGGCACGACCCTGTTCATGACGCTGCTCGCCGGCTGGGCGACGGTGCTCGCCCGGCTTTCGGGCCAGGATGACGTCGTGGTCGGCACCCCCAGCGCCAACCGCGGCCGCGCGGAGGTGGAGGCGCTGATCGGCTTCTTCGTCAACATGCTGCCGCTGCGCGTGAGCCTTTCCGGCGCGCCCACGGTGGCCGGGCTGCTGGACCGGGTCAGGGCGCTCGCGCTGGAGGCCCAG
>DATING010000694.1:0-5031 GCA_035474555.1 Longimicrobium sp.
CAGCCCTCCCATTCCCGTGGGGCTGCTTACGCCTCACCCGGGTGGGGACAAGACACAGATCGGTTGAACGGCGTCAGTAGTGTGAGGAGCTGTCAACAATCCTCCCGGTCTAATCTGTAAACGATCTTCCCGGTTGCTCACCCGCCCGCGCCGCGCAGTCCGCCGATCCGCACGAAAACAAACAACCTCCCCCAGGGTTTTTTGGGGGAGGTCGCGAGGAACGAGCGGGTGGGGGCGCGGGACGGAAGTCCGCCCTGTGCACGGATCGCAGTTCTCCCCCTCTCCCGGCGCAGTTTGCCGGGGGAGGGGGCCGGGGGTGAGGGACTACTCCATCCCCCGCACGATGGCCGTGACGGCCTCCGCCTCGGCCGTGGCGCCCAGGCGGGCGAAGTGGGCGGCGGACTCCGTCAGGGCCTCGCGGGCGGCATCCATGCAACCCCGCTCGCGAAAGAACAGCCCGCGGTCGCGCTGGGTCTCCGCGGCCAGCAGCGCCTCGGAGTGGTCCGTCGCCATCCGCAGCGCCCCGTCCAGGTGCGCCTCGGCCTCGTCCGCCTGCCCATCCAGCAGCGCCGCGCCCGCCAGCACGCGCAGGGCATTGCCCTCGCCCGCCGGGTCGCCGATCGCCTGCGCCCGCCCGCGCGCCCGCTGCGCCAGCGACCGCGCCAGGGGCCCGTCCCCCGCGCGCAGGCACAGCCACGCGCGCTCCGTCTCGGCGATGGCGGCCACGCGCTCGCTCCCCTCCGCCTCCGCGAACTCGATGGCGCGGCGAAAGTGGCCATCCGCCTCGCGGCTGAAGTCCAGGTCGCGGTACGAGATGCCCAGGTTGGCGTGCGTCTCGGCCATCCCCAGCCGGTTGCCCAGCCTTTGGTACGCCGCCAGCGCGCGCTGGTAGAACGTGAGCGCCAGGTCGCGCCGGCCGCGCACGTTGCTCATCACCCCCAGGTTGTTGCTGGCACGCGCGCTGAACTCCTCGTCGTTCCACTGCGACGCGTGCTCCAGCAGCGACTCGAAGCGCGCCTGCGCCTCGTCGGGGTGCCCGGTCTCGAAGAGGATGTTGCCGATGAGGTTCACCGTCTCGCCCGTGAGCCGCCAGTCGCCGCGGCGGCGCGCCTCGGGCTCCACGTCCAGCGCCACCTCCAGCGCCCGCGCCGGCCGCCCCACGTGCCGGCACGCGGCGGCGTAGGCGTAGCCCACCTCCGGCTCCGCCAGCAGTTCCTCGCGCGACAGCGCCTCGCCGGATGCCGCCAGCACGCGCCACTCGCGCCGCCTGCGAAGGTCGCGGGCGGCGTCGCGGTCAAGCGGCGCGGAGACGGGAGTGGACACGCGCGGGTTCGGGGGTCAGTTGCCGCCCGCCAGGGCGTAGCGGGTAAATCCGTCGATGTCTGCGCGCACCTCGGTCAGGTCGTGCACGCGGACGCCGCCGATGCGCTCCCAGTCCTGCCCCGGCATCTCCTGCCGCCACCAGCCGAACTCGAAGTCCTCGTCGTCGTCATCCACCTCGCCGTCGCCGTTGAAGTCGGGGTGGGCGAACTGGTAGTTCACGCGCAGCTCCGCCGGCTCGGCAAAGCGCAGGCCCGCCGGCTGGAACTCGAAGTTGAAGTAGCCGTTGTCCACCACCCGGATGCGGATGGTGATGGTGTCGCCCGCGTTCATCCGCGTGCCGTTGGGCCGCTGGGTGAGGGCGTCCTTGTCCAGCTCGAAGCGCAGGCACTCCCCGCCGTTGGTGTAGCGCAGGCGGATCTCGCGGTCCTGCCCCGCCACGGCCACGAACGACGTGTCGTACGTGGTCAGGTTGGGCGCGCCGGGAGCCGGGCGCAGAAAGACGAGCTCCTCGCCGGGCACGGGGCCCTCCCCGCCGCCGGGGTCCTCGCACGCCAGGAGGGCGGCGGGAAGCGCGAGCAGGAGCACAAGGCGGATCAGTCGATTGCTGTTCATTGGATTCACTTCACCTGAAAACCGGGACAAATGCGGATACCCGTTCCGCGATGTCGTGGGGGCAACCCCCGCGCCGCGCGAAATCCGCATGGATGCTCATCTTTTGCCCGCACGGCCTGTCCCCCCGCGCGACGAGGTGTCTCATTCCGGGACATCCGTTCCCTCCAGCAGCCGGTACAGGCGCGACCGGCTGATGCCCAGCCCGTCCGCCGCCGCGCTCTTGTTGCCGTCCACCCGCTCCAGCATGGCGAACGCCGCCGCCCGCTCGATCTCGTCCAGCGTGGCGGGGAAGGGGAGCGCGCCGCCCTCGCCGTCGCGCACGGGGGCGGAGGCCGGCGGGCCGTGGAACAGGTCGTCGGGGCGGATGACGCCGTCGCTCAGCAGCAGCGCGCGCTCCAGCCCGTTGCGCAGCTCGCGCACGTTGCCCGGCCACGCGTGCGCCAGCAGGGCCCGCCGCAGCTCGGGGTTGATGGCCGGGACGGGAAGCCCGTACTGCCCCGCGAGGGTTCGAAGGAAGTGCTCCGACAGCAGCAGCACGTCGTCGCCCCGGGCGCGCAGGGGCGGGAGGTGGATGGGGATGACGCTCAGCCGGTAGTACAGGTCCTCGCGGAACGCGCCGCGCTTGACGGCGTCCGCCAGCTCCACGTGCGTGGCGGCGATGATGCGCACGTCCACCGTGCGCCCGCGCACGGCGCCCACCCGGCGCACCTCTTTTTCCTCCAGCGCCCGGAGGATCTTGCCCTGCAGCGTGAGCGGCAGGTCGCCGATCTCGTCCAGGAAGAGCGTGCCCCCGTCCGCCGCCTCGAACAGTCCCGGCTTGGCCGTCCGCGCGTCCGTGAACGCCCCCTTTTCGTGGCCGAACAATTCCGACTCCATGAGGGTCGGCGGGATGGCGTTGCAGTTCAGTTCCACGAACGGCGCGGCGGCGCGCGGGCCGTTGTAGTGGATGGCCTGCGCCATCAATTCCTTGCCCGTCCCCGTCTCGCCCGTGACGAGCACGGTGGCCCGGTCGCGGGGGATGATGCGGGCCGCGCGGTCCAGCGCCGCGCGCAGCTGCGGGCTGCGGCCGATGATGCGATGGAAGTCGAACGTCTGCCGCTCCGCCGCCGCCAGCCGTCCCCCCGCCGCCTGGGCCTCGCGCCGCCGGGCACGCTCCGCCACCTCGTCGCGCAGGGCCTGCACGTCCTGCGGCAGGGCGAAGTAGTCCGCCGCGCCCGCGCGCATGAGGGCCACGGCCAGCCGGTGGTCCGCGCGCGCGCCGACGACGAGGGGGGCGGGGGCGCCGGCGGCGGCCAGCTCGCGGAGCACGGGCTCCGCCTCTTCTTCCACCCCCGCCACGGAAAGGATGACGGCCAGCGCGTCGCCCGCCGGCCCCAGCTCGCCCGCCGATTCCGCGACGCGCAGGTCCACCGCTCCCGTGGCGGCCAGCTCCGGCCACAGGGACGAAAAGGAATCACTGCGCGCGACGACCAGAAGGCTCACGGGGAGGAACGTCTGGGGAGGGGATGCGGGGGAGCCGGAAGGGCTCGCCGAGTCACGGGACGCTTCAGTGTGTCTCGATTCGAGACGATATACACCCCGTCGGCCCCCCGCGCTAGACTGGCATTCAGGGGCCTCGCAAATCAAGACAGGATGCGGGGTTGCGCGACGGTGTAACCGCCTGGCCGCGGATCGGTCCGGCACCTGCCCCTGTAGCAGGCCGAGAGCGTCGCATGTTTCCGCCGGCGTTCCAGAACCAGACACCCGGAGTTCCCGAGATGTTGTCCCATCGTGTTTTCGCCGCCTCCTGCATCGCGTTCACGGCCCTCGCCGCCTGCTCCGACTCGCCCACGGGCGGCGGGAGCGACGCGCGCGTGCAGGTGCGCTTCGGGCTGGCCGGCGCGCAGGCGCAGCAATCCGCCGCGAGCTTTCAGACGGACGGGACGGACCGGCTGGTCCTCACCGGCAGCAACGGCACCCTGGCCATCGACGACATCCGCCTGGTGGTCGCCGAGTTCGAGTTGGACGGCGACGGTGACGTGAACCGCTGCGGCGCGTCGGACGACGATGACAGCAGGCCGGGCGACGATTCCAGCGACGACTGCGAGGACTTCAACGCCGGTCCCCTGTTCGTGGACCTGCCCCTGACGGGGGGCACGGTCGCCGTGGGTGCGGGGGATGTGCCGGCGGGGCTGTACGACGAGGTGGAGTTCGAGGTGGAGGACCTGGATGACGACGAGGAGAACCCCGCCGAGGCGCAGCGCATCGCCCAGCTGCGCCAGCAGATCCTGGCGCAGTTCCCGGATTGGCCGCGCGACGCCAGCATGCTCGTGGTGGGCACCTTCACCCCGACCGGTGGCGCGGCGCGGCCGTTCCGCGCGTTCGTCGAGGCGGAGATCGAGATCGAGCTGGACCTGGACCCGCCGCTCTCCGTGGGCGAGGGGCAGACGGGGAGCCTAGACGTGACGCTGGACCCGGCCACGCTCTTCCGCAACGGCGCCAACGTGCTGGACCTGTCCACCGCCGGCAGCCGTTTCGAACTGGAGGTGGAGATCGAGAACGGCTTCCGCGGCCGCGGCTCGGACGACGACTGAGCTTTCGATCGGGCAGATGATCCCGGAACGGCCGCCTTCGTGGCGGCCGTTCCGTCATTCCACACCACGCCTTGCTTTCCTGGGGAGGCGCCGCCGGATCTGTCCCGTACTGGATCCGTGGCGCCGACCGAAGGATCTACCATCCCGTGCCTGCCCGTCGCGTTGCGGCTGATCCCTCCCCGCGAGGTCTCGCCGAACCGCACGGCCATCCCGCCTTTCATCCAAGTCTCCGGCGCAGGCACACGCTTACGGATCGCGATCGTGTGGATGATGTGCCAGGCCAGGCATCCGCCTCCGCCGCCGTGATCCTGCCCCTCCGAAAAACGCGGATAGCCGTCCCCTCGCTGGCAGCAGCCTGTCTACCAAGGGCCTGACGCATCCTGCTGTTCGCCGTCCGATTCGCGTCCGGACGTCGCGATGGCAGGCATCCAGTACGGCAGGCTTCTCCAACGTCCGTGTGTGCGGGAGCGAGGCGCCGCGACGGCCGGACGCGCATCTGCCGGGTCGTGCAGGAGGCCAGAGA
>DATING010000695.1:0-1791 GCA_035474555.1 Longimicrobium sp.
GTCCATATCTTCCAACAGACCGAGCTACAGCAAGCACTTTCGGGGGGTGGTTACACAAACACCAGTCTCCCCGATTCTAACCAGTTGCAGCTCTTCAACTTCTAACCGGACAGCAGTGTGGGAGAGGGTGTATACTTCAGTGCCGTGCAGGGGTTGCGGAGATCGTGCACCGGCGGGGCGCCCCTCCCCCCGGCCCCCTCCCCGCTCGTTCCTCGCGGAAAGGGGGAGAACTGCGTCATGGGTGGCAGGTCGCTTCCGCGGACGGACGCTCTCCCCCTCTCCCGTACGCTCGCAGGACCGTCATCGCGCACCGCCGGTTGCCGTACGGGAGAGGGGGCCGGGGGGTGAGGGCCCCGCGCGGGCCGAGCGCTCCGGTGCCGTCGCCGTTCTCCCCTCGCACGCGGCAGTTTGCGCGCGGAGGGCCGGGGGAGGGGCTCGCAAACATCTGCCCCCGCGACGGTTGACGGCGGGAAGCGGTCGTGCGACATTCCATCCGTACCATGCCCGTTCGAACGCTCGTCCCAGCCCCGCGGCGCTCCCGCCGCACCCTATCCCGATGATCTGCGGAATCGTACTGGCCGCCGGCCGCTCTCGCCGCATGGGCGAGCCCAAGGCCTTTCTCCGCGTGGGGCAATCCAGCTTCCTGGAGCACGCCGTGCGCGTGCTCTCGGAGGGCGGCTGCGATCTCGTGATCGTCGTCACCGGTCCCCTGTCGGACGAGACGGCGCGCCGCATCGCCGAGGACGCGGCCATGCTGGACGCGGGGATCGCCGTGAACCCCCAGGCAGACTCGGAGCAGGCGGACTCGCTGCGCATCGCGCTCTTTGCCCTTCCCCCCGAAGCCCGGGCGGTGGTGGTGGCGCCGGTGGACGTCCCCGACGTCTCCGGCGCCCTCGTGCGTGCCGTCATCGGCGCGTGGGAGCGCACGGGTGCGCCCGTGGCCGTCCCCGCGCGCGACGGCAAGCACGGGCACCCCGTCCTCTTCGACCGCCTCGTGTTCCGCGAGCTGATGCGGATGGACCTGCCCGAGGGCGCCCGCAGCGTGGTCCACGCGCACGCGCACGACCTGGCCGCCGTCCCCGTGGACGCGCTCCCGGAGGACCTGGACACGGCGGAGGACTACCGGCGCTGGCGGGACGCTTCGTGACGGAACGGCTGCGCGTCGCGGACGCGGCGCACCACGCACGCGAGGCACTGGAGGGCGGCGATCCCGTGGCGGGGCTCACCGTCCTCGAATCGTCTGGCGGCGGGCCGGCGCCCGGCGAGCGGATGTGCGTCTGGATGGACCGCCACGCGGGCACGCTGGGCGACCCGAATCTCGACGCGGCCGCCATCCGTATTGCCCGCCAGGCCCTGGCGGAGGGCGCGCGGCCGGGAACGCACGCGGTGGAGGCGGGGGAGCTGCGGTGCAGCGTGTACCTGGAGCCGCACATGGCGCCGCCGGAGCTGGTGATCGTGGGCGCCGGGCACGTGGCCCGGCCCCTGTGCCAGGTGGGTGCCCTGCTGGGGTTCCGCGTGACGGTGCTGGACGACCGGCCGGAGTTCGCCACCCGCGAGCGCTTTCCCGACGCGGCCGTGGTGCGCCCCGTGGACTTCAGCGATCCGTTGCGGGGCATCCGCATCGACCGGCGCACGTTCCTGGTGCTGGTGACGCGCGGCCACAAGTACGACTTCGAGGTGCTGCGCGACGTGCTGCGCCGGCCGGAGGCGCCCGCCTACATCGGGATGGTGGGGAGCCGCCGCCGCACCCGCGCCGCGCTGGAGCTGCTCGCGCGCGAGGGCGTCGGCGAG
>DATING010000696.1:0-6514 GCA_035474555.1 Longimicrobium sp.
TGGGGCGCGCCCCGGCCCACCTGCGCGCGGCGGGGCCCCTGGCGGCCAGCGACGGCGAGCGCATCCACCTCCCGGAACAGCTGGACGCGGCGGATGGGCCGGACGCCGCCCTCGCGCGCTACCGGGTGATGGCGATCGGCCAGGCGGAGCGGCTGATGCGCGGCACGGCGGCGCTGGCGCCCGGCGCGGACGAACCGCTGGCCCGCGACCTGTACCTGCTGCTGGAGAGCGCGGCGGCGGACGCGACGATCGCGGAGGACGTCCCCGGCGTGCGCCCGGCGCTGCAGGCGGAGCGCGCCGCCGCCCTGGCCCGCCGCCCCGCGCTGGACGCGCTGACGGAGCCGGAGCGCGAGGTGGAGACGCTCGTCCGCGCGCTGCTGGCGGGCGATGCCGCGGCGCCGCCCCCCGAGCTCGCCCCCGGCGCCACCCCGGCGGAGTCGCTGGAGCGCGCGCGGACGCTGGCCGCCGGGGTGCGGGCGGTGCGCGGCCGGTACCGCGGCGTGCCCATGGCGGGCGCCTGGGGGACGGTGATCCGGGTGGACGGCACGGCGGGAGGCGCGATGGACGTGGGTCCGGTGGCCTCCGCGCCCCTCCTGGCCGCGCCCTCCACGGGATCCAAACGGGGGATGGGAGTCGGCCTGTCGTCCACGCCGGCGGAGGGCGCGCCCCCCGTGGACGATCCCTGGGCCGCGGCCATGATGGACGACGATCCTTCCGGCGGCACTGCCCCGCCGGACGCGCCGTCCCCGTCCGAGCCGGACCCGCCCGGGACCGGCGGTTCGGGCGATGCACCCGGCGGGGGCGGCGGGGACGCGGGGACGGCCGATCGCGCGCCGGGTGCGCCCCCCGCGCAGCCTGCCGTGGAGGCGTTTCCGTACCCCGAGTGGAACTCGCGCGAGGGGCGCTACGTGCAGCGCGCCGTGTGGGTGCGCCCGCGCGAGGCCGTGGAGGGGGACGGCGCGTGGCCGGCGGCGGTGCTGGCCGCGCACGGCGCGCTCGTGCGCCGGCTGCGCGAGCGCTTCGAGCGGCTGCGGGCCCAGCGCGCGCGGCTCATGCGCCAGCGCGACGGTGAGGAGCTGGACCTGGACGCCTGCGTCCGCGCCATCGCCGACCGCGCGACGGGGCACTCCATCGACGACCGGCTGTACGTGGCCGTGCGGCCGGCGCGCCGGGGGCTGGCCATCGCCCTGCTGGTGGACATCAGCGGCTCCACGAGCGAGCACGTGGAGGGGATGCGCATCATCGACATCGAAAAGGTCGCCGTGCTGCTCACGGGCGAGGCGCTGGACGCGCTGGGCGACCTGTACGCCGTGCTCGCGTTTTCCGGCGTGGGCCCGGGCGACGTGCGGGTGCGCACCCTCAAGGACTTCGGCGAGCGCAACGGGGGGCGGGTGCGGGCGCGCATCGCGGCGCTGGAGCCGGAGGGCTTCACGCGCATGGGCGCCGCCGTCCGCCACGCCACGGCGCTGCTCGCGCGGCAGCCGGCCGGCCATCGCCTGCTGCTGATCCTTTCCGACGGCAAGCCCAACGACCAGGACCACTACCAGGACCGCTACGCCGTGGAGGATTCGCGGCAGGCCATCCTGGAGGCGCGCGCCGTGGGCGTGCATCCGTTCTGCCTGACGGTGGACCGCAAGGCGTCCGGCTACCTCACGCGCATCTTCGGCGAGCCGGGGCACATGATCCTGCGCCGCGCCGACCAGCTCCCCCTCGCCCTGGTGAAGGTCGTCCGCCAGCTCCTGTCGAACCGCTGATCCCACCACGTCGGTCCGCGCCGCATCCCACCCGTAAAGACTTCACGCAGAGGCGCAGAGGAGAAAAGAAGAGACGCAGAGAACTTCGGCTGTTCTCTGCGCCTCTGTGTTCTTCTCTGCGCCTCTGCGTGAAGCGGTCGTAGAGGCCGCGCGCTTTGACGAATCCTTCCGGGCGCGCACCCTCGTACGTGGGGGAGACGCGGGGCGCTGCTTGCATGAGTGGCATTGCGCACGGGCGCGTCCCGGCTTCATCCCACCCCAGGTGACATGAGCGACACGGCGGAATCGGTGCTGCACAACGCGGAGCGGCTGTCACGGCTGCGCGCCACGGGACTGCTGGACGCGCCCGCGGAAGCGGCGTTCGACCGCCTGACGCGCCTGGCCAGCCGCCTGCTCAAGGCACCCCTATCCACCGTGACGCTGGTGGATTCCGACCGCCAGTTCTACATGAGCTGCGCGGGCGTGCCCGAGCCCCTGGCCACCACCCGCGAGACGCCGCTGGAGTTCTCGTTCTGCAAGCACACGGTGGTGCTGGGCCGCCCGCTGATCGTGCCGGACACGCGCGCGCACCCCGTCGTCTCCGGCAATCCCGCCATCGAGCAGTTCGGCGTGGCGGCGTACGCGGGCATCCCGCTGCTGACGGCGGACGGGCACGCGCTGGGGACGCTGTGCGTGATGGATTACGAGGTGCGCCACTGGACGGAGGACGAGGTGAGCAACCTCATCGACCTCGCCGCGTCCGTGAGCACGGAGATCGAGCTGCGGATGGACATCGCCGAGCGCGTGCAGGTGGAGCTCGAGCTGCAGCGCACGGTGCGGCTGCGCGACGAGGTGCTGGGCATCGTCTCGCACGACCTGCGCAACCCGGTGCACACCATCCAGCTGAGCTCCGAGTTCCTGCTGGAGATGCTCCCCACCGATGCGGCCGGGGCAACGGCCCACGGGCAGCTGGCCATCATCCACCGGTCCGCCCTGCAGATGGACCGCATGATCGGCGACCTGCTGGACGCGGCCAGCATCGCCGCCGGCCACCTGTCCATGGAGCCGCGCCCGCACCGGGCCTCGGCGCTGCTGCATGCGGCCTGCGACGGGCTGCGCCCCATCGTGGAGGACAAGGGGATCCGCTTCGTCGCGGACGATGGCGGTGGGGACGCCATGCTGCACGCGGACCCGGACCGCGTGCTGCAGGTGCTGGGCAACCTGGCCGGCAACGCGGTCAAGTTCACGCCGGAGGGCGGATGCGTGACGCTGGCCCTCCGCACGGACGACGGGCACGCCGTGTTCTCCGTCTCCGACACGGGATGCGGGATCGCGGTCGACCAGCTGCCCTGCGTCTTCGAGCAGTTCTGGCAGGCGGACCGCGCGGGGCGCCACGGCACGGGGCTGGGCCTGACCATCGCGCACGGCATCGTGGAGGCGCACGGCGGGCGCATCTGGGTCGATAGCGTCCCCGGCGAGGGCACGACGTTCCGCTTCACGCTCCCCATCGTCGCGGAGCCGGGATGATCCGCCCGGTCCGCGGCCGTTATCCCGCCTCGTCCGGGAAATCACGAACGCGCCTTGTTTTCCTGGGGGAGGCGCCGCCGGCACCCTCCCGTGCGGGATCTGTGGCGCCGACCGAAGGATCTGCTGTCCCGTGCCCGATGGCAGCCTCCGCCAGCCGCTGCCGGCCCGTGCGCGATCATCCGGCCTATGGAGCGCGGCCGATCCTCGGCTGGTGGCGGGCGGTGCTGGTGGGGATGCTGGTGATCGCGGCGGGCGGATGCTCGGGGCGGCGGCTGGCGGAGGGGCTGCTGCTGGGCAACCACTTCGTCCGCACGCCGGACCTGGCGTACGGCGAGGACGCACGGCAGCGGCTGGACGTGTACCGTCCCCGTGCGGTGCGGGAGGGTGCGCCGACAGTGGTGTTCCTGTACGGCGGCCGCTGGCAGGACGGCAGCAAGGACGAGTACCGGCTGCTGGCCGACGGCCTGACGCGGCGCGGGTTCGTCGTGGTGATCCCCGAGTACCGGCTGTACCCGGCGGTGCGCTTCCCGGCCTGGGTGCAGGATGCGGCGCTGGCCATCCGCTGGGCGCGCGACAACGCCGCCCGCTACGACGGCGATCCGGCGAACCTCGTTGTGGTGGGGCACTCCGCGGGCGGGCACACGGCGGCGCTGCTGGCCCTGGACGAGCGCTGGCTGCGCGAGGCGGGCGTCCCGGACGGGTCGGTGCGGGGGTATGCGGCGCTCGCGGGGCCGGTGGACACCACGTGGACGGATGCCGACGTGCAGGCGCTGATGGGGCCGGCGGCGGGATGGCCGGCGACGTATCCCCGGACGCACGTGGACGGGACGGAGCCGCCGCTCCTGCTGCTGCACGGTGCGGGCGACGAGCTGGTGTCGCCGCGGAGCTCCACGGGGCTGGCGGCGCGCATCCAGGCGCGCGGCGGATGCGCGCGGGCCATCGTCTACCGCGGCATCGGCCACGTGGAGATCATCGTCGCGGCCGCGGTCCCGCGCATCACGAGCGCGCCCGTGCTGGACGACGTCGCGGCGTTCGTCCGTGACCCGCGCGGCATCGCCTGCCCGCAGGCATCTCGCGACCCCTCCTGAAGTTTCCGGCGAAGGCACAGTTTACGGATCGCGATCGTGTGGATGATGTGCCCGGCCAACCATCCATCTCCGCTGCCACGAGCCTGCCCGTTCTGCCTCTCGCGGATGCCCATCCTACCAGATCCAGGAAAAGACTCAGTCTCACACGGAGTCAACGGAGGAATCCGCAAGGAAGCCAGAAACCCTTGTACGACCTGGATGTTTCGGAAGAGTGGACCGGATTCCAGGGGCCGAAATGCCCTCCTTTGCCACCGAACCTATCCCACAACCTCTCCCACCCGCCGACGTGGTGAGCGCAGGTCTACCGCGCTGCGAGCCAGACGACAACGGACATTTTACGACCAACAGTCCGGTGCCGGGCTCAGCTCGCCCGGCGGGCGGTCACCACTTCGCCCCCCGCAACCAACGTGTGCGGGGCGTGCTAGTGTGCGCCTCAAACCGAAAGTCGCCCGCCACGAATATCGGAACGGATAAACCTTCCGGCGGGCGCTGCCGGTCCGTTGCGCTTCCGGCACGCTAGCAGGGTATCCAGCGCACCCGCATACGGGCATGAAACGAAACCAACCCCATCTCTCCCGCGAACGACGCGGGAGCGGTGCCCGGCACATGATCATAGGACTTCGTACCGGCCACGCGTATCATCCCCTTATCGCTTGAATTTTGTGGTTCCTTTCAATGTGGGTGTGAAAATGTCAGAGCAGACGAGGGAAGCCGTGCAGGTGGGCGCGCTGGCGGTGGCTCCTAGCAACGAACTGGCGGTGCAGGGCCCCATCTCTGGGACACTGCAGACCGTGCAGGACGAGAACGGCAACAACACCGCGCTCGTGCTGGCCAACAACGCGGCCCAGATCATCGGCGAGGACGTGCCGGGCGGGGCGTTGCCCCTCCTGGTCTCAGGGACGGCGGGCGGCGGCGGGTCGCCGTCCAATCCCAGCTGGGGGCGCGTCATTCGGATCAAGACCGAACCCGGAGCCAACTTCTTCGACATCGGGATCGACAAGAGCGGCAACTTCTTCATCAACGGTCCCGGCTCGAACCCGTCGGAGCACGTGCTGGCGATTGCCCAGGGGGGGATTCAGCCGTCCGCGAGCGCCCCCGCGGGTGCCAACCTGGAGTCGCTGTTCGTGGATACCAAAACTGGCTTCCTGTACTACCAGTAGGCGCCGGCACGGAGGGACCACGGCCGGGGAGCCGGTGACACGAACGTCCCTGCCCGTCCCGCAACGAGCAGAGCAGCAGAGGATCGGATTCTTCTGCTGCTCTGCTTTTCTGCGTGATTGGCCGGGGGACCGTACGTAATCCGGGAGAAGGACCGCTTTGGGGCCGGATTCGATTCGGCGGGAGCCCGCGTTTTTACAGAGGAGGATACTGGCCATGCAAGGCGGCACTCCGCCTATGCACAGATCACCTGATCGCGATCCGTAAAAGCCGGCCCTGGGCGGATGGTGGTGCATTGGATCCAGCGTCAGGGCCAGGACGACACAGGCTGGCGGAGGCACTTCATCAAATACCCACTCTCAGGATGACCTCGCTGGCGGACGACGATTCTCGGCCGATGGCGGATGGGACGCCGCGTACTCCCGCATGGCACGATCGAAACGGGTGGCCGTGGGGCGGATCAGCGGGCGGTACAGGTGCCGCAGCAGCCACCCGGGCACCCACTGCCCCCGCTCCTCGAGCGCGACGCGCGCCCGGGGATGGACCATGAAGCGCAGTCCGAACGGACGATAGTCGGCGTCGCTGCGCCAGAACTCGATGCGGTGCAGGTGCTTGACGCTTTTGTAGCCATAGTGGGCAGGCGCCACCAGCCGCAGCGGCGCCCCGTGCGCCACCGGCAGCGGCTCCCCATCCAATCGATCCGCCAGCAGCACGTCGGGGGCGAGCAGGTCGTCCAGGGGCAGGCTCGTCCGCGCGCCGTCCTGGCCGCGGAGGACGACGAACCGCGCATCCGGCGCGGCACCCGCCAGGGGCACGACCACCTGGTGATAGAAGTCGGCGAAGCGGAACCCGCTCCACAGCAGGCCACGACGCGTCCACGTGGTCACGCAGTGGAAGTCGGAGCGCTGCTCCACGCGCGCCAGGCGCCTGAGCTCGCTGCCCGCATCCACCTGCGTCTCCACGTCGCCCCCGATGCGGAGATGGATGGGATCGAGCACCGTGGGAAAG
>DATING010000697.1:0-3169 GCA_035474555.1 Longimicrobium sp.
CCCTGCTCCAGCAGGTTCACCTGCAGGTTGCGAAAGCTCTCCACGTTCTCGTCGCGCTGCTGGCGCTGGCTGTCGGCCACGAAGACCACGCCGTCCGCGCCCTGCAGCACCAGCTTGCGGGTGGCGTCGTAGTACACCTGCCCCGGCACCGTGTACAGCTGGAACCGCGTCTGGAACCCCGAGATCGTCCCCAGGTCCAGAGGAAGGAAGTCGAAGAACAGCGTGCGGTCCGTTTCGGTGGCGAGCGACACCATCCGCCCACGCCGGTCCTCGGGCACCTGGCCGTGGATGTACTGCAGGTTCGTCGTCTTGCCGCTGCGTCCCGGACCGTAGTACACGATCTTGGACGTGATCTCGCGGGTGCTGTAGTTGACCAGCGACATATGCCTCTAGCAGTCAGGCGGACTGGCCGCCGAACAGGTTCTCCAGCCCGGCCTCCAGGTCGCGCTCGAACGCGGCCGCGTCCGTCGTGGGCCGCACGTCGTTCCATCCCGGCAGGCGCGACACCTGCCCCGTGAACTCGGCGAAGAACACCTGGACCAGCCCGATGGACGAGTCCTCGCCGAACACGGCAATCACGATCAGGTTCTCGGCCGGCGTGCGAAAGGGGCCGATGAACACCTGCGACTCCGCGCCGCCCTGGTGCAGGTGCCCAAAGCCCCGCATCCCCATCAGCTCCGCCAGCGCGCGCGACGAGGCGTTGATGCCAGCGCCCAGCGCGGCCACCCCCATCACGTCCAGCGCCCGGGCGAATCCCCTCTGGGCAAGCACCTGGCCGCTCTCGTTGATCAGCAGCACCAGCCGCAGGCTCGCCTCGCGGGCAAAGCGCTCCACGGGCGCCTGCAGCGCGCCGACGAACTCCGACAGGTCGCCGCGTCTCATCCCAGCGCCTCGACCACCTTCTGTGCCTCCAGCCGCACCAGCCCCACGTTGGTCCAGCTTTCCGCGATCACCACCAGCAGCAGGTCGCCCAGCTGCGGGGGCGCGGCGGCGAACAGCAGCCCCGTCTCGCCCTCCACCTGCAGGTACGACGCGCTCCCGAACTCCGCCGCCTGCACGCTCTTGCGCGCGCGGCGAAAGAGCGAGGCCACCAGCGCCGCCGCGGCCGGGCCGGGGACACCCACCATCAGGTCCTCTTCCACGATCAGCCCGTCCTCCGCCGCCACCACCATGCTGCCGCGGACGCCGCTGATGCGGTTCACCCGCGCAAGCAGCTCGCCGTACGCGCTCACGCGTCGCCTCCCGCGCCCAGAAAGCGGAGCGCCGCGTCCCGCGCGCGGCCCGCCACGCGCAGCGTCCACCCGGTCGGCACCTCGCGGCGGCCGGCGACGGCGATCATCCCGTCCCCCGCCGGGGCGAGGCGGACGACGGCCTCAGGCGTCTCCACCAGGATACCCTTCCACGCGCCCAGCCCCAGGTGCCCCAGCGCCCGCCCCGCCTCGGACGAGGCGCCGGAAAGGACGGCGGCGATCTCCGGCGCGCGGTCCACGCCGCCCACCGTCATCTGCCCCGCGAGCACGAAGCCTTGGTCGTCCAGCAGCACCGCGCCCACGATCCCCCGCTCCGCCGACAGCGCCGCGAACTCCGTCATCGCCGCGTCGAAGTGCGCATCCGCGGACGACGGCGGCGCGGCGGCGGACACCGGAATCGGAGCAGGCGGCGCGGGAGCCGGCGCCGGAGCCGCAGCGGGCGCCGGGGCAGGACGGGGGGCGGATGCGGATCCACCGCGGCCGCCGCCCCTGGACTGCGCCCACGCCTCTTCCAGCGCGCTCCGCACCTCCTGGTCGAACGCGTCCGTTTCCAGCGCGCGCTCCAGGTGCCGGACGGCGACGGCGTGGTCCCCGCGCGCATGGGCGACCAGGCCGATCTCCCGCCGCGATCCGGCGTGCTCGGGGTCCAGCGCCAGGGCGATGTCCCACTCGTCGAACGCCTTGAGCGTGTCGCCGCCCTCGCGGTAGAGGAGGCCGAGGAGGTAGTGCGCCTCCACGTTGTCCGGGTGCTTTTCCAGCCCCCGGATGCATAGCTTGAGCGCGGCATCGCGGCGCCCCTGCTCGCGGTACGCGGCGGCGAGGGGAAGGAAGGAGAGCGACGCGGGGTCGGCCGCGACCTCCTCGCTCCACTGGCGCACCTGCATGGGGCTCGCGGCGCTCACCGGCCCTCCTCTTCCATCACGGCCAGCAGGCTGTCGGCGGCGTCGCGGGCGCGCTCGGCGCGGGAGCGGGCCACGCCGTCGCTCCCCGAATCGTCCAGGCGCAGGTACGTGTCCCACGCCTCGCGGGCGCGGTGCAGGTCGCCCGTGTGCGCGGCCGCGAAGCCCAGGTGGTAGTGCGTGAGCCCCGCCAGCGGGTCCAGCGCCGCCGCCCGCCCCAGCGCGATCACGGCCTCGCCCCAGCGCCCCAGCCGCTGCTGCGCCTCGGCCAGCAGCGTGTAGACCTCCGCCCGGTCCGGGTGCGCGCGAGACAGGTCGTCCAGCACCCGCCGGGCCCGGTCCGGCGCGCCGTCCGCCAGCGCCAGCTGCGCCTCGCCCAGGGCATCGCGCAGGGGGCGCTCCATGGGCATGGCCGTCATGGGCGCGTCCGCCGGCTCGTCGCGGATGTCCACCACCCCCGTGGCCACCAGCCCGTAGGCGATCTTGGCCACGTCGAAGTCCGCGCGCCCCAGCGTGGTGGCGATGACCTTGAGCGTGCGCGTGCCGTCGATCTCCGCCAGCACCTCCCACTCGGTGGGGTGCAGGTCCAGCGTGGGCCCCTCCGGCGAGTCCGCCACGAAGACGGGGATCACCCCCATGTGGGGGATCTTGGTCTCCAGCGTGCTCCACTCGTCCACCCGCCGCGCCGCCTCCATCAGCAGCGACTCGGTGCTCACCCGGACGGTGACGCCCGCGTTGGTCTGCGGCGGCATCTCCTCGAAGCGGAAGTAGCCGTCCTTCCACTGGATGAGCTCGAAGACGATCTCCTGGATCTGAAAGCGCAGCTGGCGGCGGACGTCGTCCTCGGTCACCACCCCCTGCTCCACCAGCACCGTCCCCAGCGCGCGCCCCGGCGCCTGCTGCTGCGCGCGGCGGGCGGCCTGGATCTGCGCCTCCGTCACCTTGCCGGCGCGGAGAAGGAGGTGGCCCAGCCGCTCGTGCGCCTGGCCCAGCTCCGCGCCCGTCACCGCGCCGCGGTCG
>DATING010000698.1:0-5494 GCA_035474555.1 Longimicrobium sp.
CCGATGCAGCACATCGCCCGCCCGCTGGCCCTGCTCCTGTTCGCCGCCGCCTGCGGAGACGCGGGAGAGCGGCCGGAAACCGACGTCTCCGCCGTGGATTCCGCGCTGCGCCCCGGCACCGCCGTGGTCACGGGGCAGCCCGCCGCGCCGTCGCCTGCCGCCGCGTGGCGCACCAACCCCGCGGACGGCGTGACACTGACCCCCGGCACGCCCGTCGTCGTGGAGACGGGGCCGCACGCGCTGCTCTGGCAGGAGGGCGCGCCGGAGCTGACGCCGCCGTACGTGATCCGCGCGGAGATGCGCAAGCGCGCCGGGCGGCTGCACGAGGGGTACGGCATCGTCTTCGGCGGCGCCGCGCTGGAGGGGGAAGAGGCGGCGCAGGCGTACAGCTACTTCCTGGTCCGCGGCGACGGCAGCTTTCTCGTAAAGCGCCGCGCAGGGGCGGAGACGCCGGTGGTGCGCGACTGGACGCGCCATCCGCGCATCTACCGCGACGCGGACGGTACGGGGCGCTCCAACGTGATGGAGGTGCGGGTGGATGCCGATTCCGCCGCGTTCCTGGTGAACGGCGCGGAGGTGGCGCGGGTGCCCGCGGCGGAGGTGGGCGGGCAGGGGCGCGCGGGGCTGCGCATTGCCCACGACGTGGTGGTGGAGGTGCTGAGATACAGCGCGGGCCCCGCGACGGATTCCGCGGCGGACTCGGTGGCGCCGTGACCGGTCCCCTGCGCGTGCTCATCGCGGACGACGACGCGTCCATCCGGGCCGTCCTCCGCACCCTGCTGGCGGACGACGCGTTCACCGTCCGCGAGGCGGAAGACGGGGCCGAGGCGCTGCGCATCTTCATGGCGGACGGCGCGGACCTCATCTTCAGCGACCTGCAGATGCCCGCGATGGGCGGGCTGGACCTGCTGCGCCGCGTCCGCGCCCTGGACGACACCGTGGCGTTCATCATCCTCACGGGCGCGGGGACGGTGGAGAACGCGGTGGAGGCGCTTCGGCTGCAGGCGGACGACTACCTCATCAAGCCGTTCCACATCGACGAGGTGCTGCTCGCGGCGGAGCGGGCCGTGAGCTACCGCCGGCTGCTGCGCGAGAACCGCGGCTACCAGCGGCAGCTGGAGGAGCGCGTGGCGGAGCAGGCGGGGCAGCTGGAGGCGCTGCTGATCGACGCCTTGCGCTCGCTGGCCACGGCCATCGAAACGCGCGACGACTACACGGGCGGACACGTGGAGCGCGTGGCCCGCTACGCGACGGCTACGGGGCGGGAGATGGGGCTGTCCGGCGAGGAGCTGCGCTCGCTGTGGGTGGGCGCGCTGCTGCACGACGTGGGCAAGATCGGCGTGCGCGACGAGGTGCTCAAGAAGCCCGCGCCCCTCACGTACGACGAGTACGAGGAGATGAAGCGGCACCCGGAGATCGGCGCGGGGATCATGGAGCGCAGCTCGTTCCTGCGCCCCGGGCTCCCCGCCGTGCTGCACCACCAGGAGCGCTTCGACGGCTCGGGCTACCCGTACGGACTGCGGGGCGAGGCCATCTCGCTCCAGGGGCGCATCGTGGCCGTGGTGGATACGTACGATGCCATTGTGAGCTCGCGCCCGTACCGCAACGGCAGCACGTATGAGCACGCGATGGAAGAGATCCAGCGCAACGCCGGCTCGCAGTTCGATCCGGAAGTGGTGCAGGCCTTCTTTCGCGCCGCGGACAAGGGTTTCCCGGATGATCCCGACGCCCCGCGCCTGCCGGAGCGCGCGGCGGAGATGGTCTGAGCGGGCGGGGGAGATGGTTTGAGCGGGCGGCGGAGATGGTGTAAAGGAGCAGTGCCGTCGCGACGCGGGCGGTGGCCCTCCCCCGGCCTCGCTTAGGCTCGTCCACCCCCTCCCGCAAACTGCGCGGGAGGGGGTGTACACCCCAGCCCGTGCAGGGAAGCCGGCATCGCGCCGATCGCGCAGTTCTCCCCCTCTCCGCGAGGAACGAGCGGGGAGGGGGCCGGGGGGAGGGGGCCCTCGCCCGTGCCGGGACGCGGCTGCCGTGCGATGAAGGTCTCCCCCTCTCCCGCGCAGTTTGCGGGAGAGGGGGCCGGGGGGTGAGGGGCCCCGCGAAGCGGGCGCCGTAAAACCCGGCCGGGTACGAAGTCCGTCCTCGCCCGGCACACATCGGCTTCGCGAGGTCATCGCTTTCGGCGCCAGCCCACCTGCGGTCTGGCGCCGTCGTGATTTACGACGATATTTCCCGTCCGCTCTCCGCTGCATCGTACTCCTTTTCCCCCGAGGGCTCACGTGCGCGCCATCCGCCTGACGTCCGTCCTGCTCCCCGTGGTGCTCGCCGCCGGGTGCGCACCCCTGACCATGGCGCCGCGCCCGGAGCCGGGGCCGCCGGCGCCCGCGCAGTCGGAGATCCTGTGGGACACCTGGGGCGTGCCGCACGTCTACGGGCGCACGGCGGAGGACGTGGGATACGGCTTCGGGTGGGCGCAGGCGCAGGCCCACGGCGACGCCATCCTGCGCCTCTACGGCATGGCCCGCGGGCGGGGCGCGGAGTACTGGGGCGAGCGCCTTGCCCCGGCGGACCGCCTGACGCGGGCGATGGGGATCCCGGACGCGGGGCGGGAGGGATACGCGGCGCAGGAGGACGCGTTCCGCCGCTACCTGGACGCGTTCGCGGAGGGGGTGAACGCCTACGCGCGCGCCCACCCGGACAGCATCGCCGACGCCGTGGAAGCCGTGCTCCCCGTCACGGGCGCGGACCTGGTGGCCCACGGGCACCGGGTGATGTTCACCTTTTTTTCCATCACGGGCGGCAACCCGCCGGTGGTGGGCACGAGCGGGCTGCCAGCGGGCACGGCGCCGGGCTCCAACGCGTGGGCCATCGCGCCGCGCCGGTCCGCGTCGGGGAACGCGCTGCTGCTGGCCAATCCCCACCTGCCGTGGACGGAAGAGCTGATGCGCTTCACGGAGGCGCACCTCGTCGGGCCGGGAATGGACGTGTCGGGCGCGACGATCATCGGGCTGCCGGTGGTGGCCATCGGCTTCAACGACCGGCTGGGATGGTCGCACACGGTGAACACCATCGACGCGCTTGACGTGTTCACCCTGCGGCTGGCGGAGGGCGGATACCGGATGGACGGCGCCGTGCGGCCCTTCGAGACGCGCGCGGACAGCCTGCGCATCCGCCAGGCGGACGGGACGCTGCGCACGGAGGCGCTGACGGTGCGCAGCAGCGTGCACGGCCCCGTGATCGCGGGCAACGACACGACGGCGACGGCCGTGGCGGTGCAGGGCATCGACCAGCACGGCATGCTGCGGCAGTGGTGGGACATGAGCCGCGCGCGGTCCATGGCGGAGTTCGAGCACGCGCTGCGGCGGCTGCAGGTCTCCATGTTCAACGTGGTCTACGCGGACCGCGCGGGGCACATCCTGTACATCTCCAACGGCCGGGTGCCCGTGCGTGGGCAGACGTCGTTCGCCCAGGCGCAGCGCCCGGTGCGCGGCGATACCTCGGCCACGCTGTGGCGCGGCGTGCACGGCTACGACGACCTGCCGCGCGTGGCGGACCCCCCCAGCGGCTTCGTGCAGAACTCCAACTCGCCGCCCTGGTTCGCCACGCGCCCGTCGCCGCTGGACACGGCGGACTTTCCCGCGTACCTGGCGCCACGGTGGGTGAGCTTCCGTGAGCAGCGCGCCCTGCAGATGCTGGCGTCGGACAGCAGCATCAGCTTCGACGAGCTGCTGGCCATGCGCCACGACAACCGCATGCTGCTGGCGGACCGCATCCTGGACGACCTGCTCCCCGCCGCGCGGGCCAGCGGGCGGCCCCTGGCGATGGAGGCGGCGGGCGTGCTGGAGCGCTGGGACCGCGCGGCGGAGCCGGAGAGCCGCGGGGCCATGCTCTTCATGCTGTGGGCGTACCGGATGTTCGAGGGCGTGCCGGAGACGGGGCGCGGCTTTGCGAGGCCGTGGAGCGCGGGCGACCCCATCGGCACGCCGGACGGGCTGGCGGACCCGGCGGCGGCCGTGGCGGCGCTGGAGGCGGTGGCGGAGCTGATGCGCACGCGGATGGGCGGGCTGGACACGCCGTGGGGGCAGATCAACCGCATCGGCGAGCTGCCCGGCAACGGCGCGCCGGGCGACCCGCTGGGGGTGTTCCATGTGATCGCCTACGCGCAGCAGGGGCAGGCGGGGCAGCCGGTGTTCGGGGACACGTACGTGGCCGCGGTGGAGTTCACGCCCGGTGGCCCGCGCGCGCAGGCGGTGCTGAGCTACGGCAACGCCAGCCAGCCCGGCTCGCGCCACAACCGCGACCAGCTGCGCCTGATCGCCGAAAAGCGCATGCGCGAGTCCTGGCGCGCCCGCGCCGACGTCGAGGCGAACCTGGAGGCGCGCATGCCGATCGTGCGCGGGACGCCGTAATCCCGCATCGGCAGGATCACGCAGGCCGATGATCATCCACCCTCCCCAGCAGCCGCGGGGAGGGTGGATGCGTTTTGTGAACGATCCGAATCCGGCGACCCGGAAGAGAATGAATTCGCGGCTACAACTTCACACTGTCGGCCTCCGCCGACACCGACAGCGGCGGGATCCAGTCCCCGCGAGTTGTTTTCCTGAGGGAGGCGCCGCCGGATCCATCCCGTGCGCAGTGCCGTGGCGCCGACCGAAGGATCTACCCTCCCGCGCCCGGCCTCAGCCCCCGGATCGCCCTGCCCGCCGTCCCCCTCATGGAGCCAGAACGCGTTCGGATGCAGAGGGTTACGGCGAGCGCACCGGGTGCGGAGAGAGCGGTTGGGATGCACCGGATCTGGCCTGTTTTTCGCGAAACGGACGGCGCTCGCGATCAATCGATCGACCCGTACGGCACCCATGGCAGGACGGTCGTCCATGACCCTGCGCTCCTCCCGCACGTTCACCGCGGCGATGCTCGCGCTCTCGCTCGCCGCCGTCACCGCCTGCGACCGGCAGCCGCTGGCCTCGGCCGATCCCGCCGCCCAGCCGCCGGGTGCGCCGGCGCTCAGCGGCCTGCCGATGAACCCGCCGGGACGCGAGGACGCCGGGTTCGTGTCGTTCACGTACGCGGGGGATGAGAGCGGCAGGTACTTCGCGTTCGGGGAGCCGGACTCGATCGTGGGCACCACGCCGATGGGGGCGGACTTCGCGGCGGGGACGCACTACTACGTCGGCGGGGAGCCGCGGCAGGCGTTCGGGACGTCGATCACGAGCACGGCGCGCGGGCGGGCGGGGCTCAGCGACCTGATCCACATCCAGTTCAGCGGCCCGCTTCAGCCGCGCACGTACAACATCAGCACCTGCGGGCGCGGGGGCGGGCCGTTCTGCCCGCTCATCAACCTCGTGTTCGACGTGGACAACTCGGTGGATGGCGGCGGCACGCAAACGCGCTACTACTCCTTCACGGGCGGCACCATCACCATCGAATCGGTGGAGGACGGGCGGGTGCGCGGCACGTTCTCCGGCACCGCCGTGAGCACCGACTGGACGACGGGCGA
>DATING010000699.1:0-2549 GCA_035474555.1 Longimicrobium sp.
CGCGGCCACCAGCTCCGGACGCCATTCCAGGCACACGCCCACCGCGGCCTCCGGCCCCACGCCGAGCGCGCGGAGGTGGTGCGCCAGCCGGTTCGCCCGCGCGTTCAGCTCCGCGTAGCTCAGCGTCTCGTCCTCGAAGACGAGCGCGGCCGCGCCGGGGGTGCGCTCCACCTGCGCCTCGAACCGCTCGTGCACCAGCGCTTCGCGCGGGTACTCCACTCGCCTGTCGTTGAACTCATCCACCACTCGGCGGCGCTCGGCAGCGGAGAGCAGCTCCAGCCGGTCGACCGGCTGCGAGTCGTCCGCTACCATCCCTTCCAGCACCCGCCGCAGGTAGCCGGCCCAGCGCTCCACCGTCGCCCGTGCGAAGAGCGCCGTCGCATACGTCACGCTGCCGGCGATCCGCCCCTCCCGTTCGCCCAACGCGAGCGCAAGGTCGAACTCCGCCTGTACCTGCGAGGATCCCGGGCCCGCACCCTCCACGTCGCCAGACAGGTCGCCGCCCGCGTGCGCCGCCGGAAACGACAATCCGTCGCCCCCCGGCGTATCCCGCCACGCAAACGCCGCCTGGAACAGCGGGTGGTGCGACAGGCCGCGCGCCGGCCGCAGCAGCTCCACCACCTGCTCCAAGAGGATGTTCGGGTGGGCCTGCGCCCCGAGCACCCGCTCCTGTACCCGCCGCAGCAGCTCCGCCCCGGTGGGCGCGCCGGCAAGGTCGACCCGGATCGCCAGGGTGCTGGCGGCGAGGCCGGCTGGCCCCTCGGTCTCCCGGCCCCCGCGGCCTGCCGTCGGCATACCGATGACCACGTCCTCCTGCCCCGAGAGCCGGCTCAGCACCACCGCCCACGCCGCCAGGAGCGTCATGTACAGCGTGGCCCCGTGCCGCTGGGCCAGTGCCTCCAGCCCTGCCGTCAGCCCGGCGTCCAGCTCGATCCCGACCTCGCCGCCGGAGACGTCCTGCCGCGCCGGACGCGGATGGTCGGTGGGCAGCTCCAGCAGCTCGGGCGCATCGGAGAGGGCCGTCTTCCAGTACTCCGCCGCGGCCTGCATCGGGGCGATGGTCGTGGGGAGCGCCAGGCGATCGGCGGCCGACAGGTTCTGCATGTTCAACGACGACTACCTGAGAAGTGGTGTACGGGCAAGGTGGTGGCGCTACGCGGACTTACGCGCCGGGCTCGCCGACGAGCCGCGCGAGCCGTGCAACGGTTTCGGGATCGAACTGGGCGAGACGCAGCTCCAGGATCCGTTCGGCGAGCGCGGAGAGCACGGGCGTCTCGAACACGATGCCCAGCGCGAGCTCCACCCCCATCCCCTGCCGCACCCGGGAGACGACCTGTAGCGCCAGCAGCGAGTGGCCGCCCAGGTCGAAGAAGTTGTCCATCCGCCCCACCCGCGCCACGCGCAGCAGCTCCGCCCAGATCTCCGCGAGCGCCACCTCGAACTTGCCCACCGGCGCCTCGTACTCCCGGGATGCATACGCGTCCCCCTCCGGGGCCGGCAGCGCCTTGCGGTCGATCTTCCCGTTCGGAGTGAGCGGAAGCGCGTCCAGCCGCACGTACGCGGCGGGGACCATGTACTCCGGGAGCGCGGTGGAGAGGTGCGCGCGCAGCGCCTCGTTCGCCGCCGGCCCGGTGGAGGCGGGGGACGCCGGCGTCCAGTACGCCACCAGCCGCTGGTCGCCCGGCACGTCCTCGCGCGCCAGGACGACGGCCTCGCGCACCTCCGCGTGCTCCGCGAGCCGCGCCTCGATCTCCCCCAGCTCGATGCGGAAGCCGCGCACCTTCACCTGGAAGTCCGTGCGGCCCACGAACTCCATCGTCCCGTCCGGCCGCCACCGCGCCAGGTCGCCCGTGCGGTACATCCGCGCCCCCGGCTCCCCACCGAAGGGATCGGCCACGAAGCGCTCCGCCGTCTGCCCCGGGCGCCCCAGGTAGCCGCGCACGACACCCGCGCCCCCGATGTACAGCTCGCCCGCCACCCCCACCGGCACCGGCTCGCCCGCCGTGTCCAGGACGTAGACGCGCGTGTTCGCCAGCGGCCGCCCGATCGCCACCTGCCCGCCGACCGTCCCGGCGGAATCGCCACGGACTGCCTCCGCGGTGGACCAGATGGTGGTCTCCGTGGGCCCGTACACGTTCCACAGCGCGCCCACGCGGCTCCGCACCGCCGACGCCAGCTCCGCCGGGAGCGCCTCCCCGCCGCAGAGCGCCCGCATCTCCGGCGCGCCCTTCCACGCCCCGCTCACCAGCATCCGCCAGGTGGCGGGCGTCGCCTGCATCACCGTGGGCGCGTACGTCCGGATCGCCTCCGCCAGCAACGCCGGGTCGGCCGCCCGCTCCCGCGGCAGGATGATGGTCGCCGCGCCGTGCAGGAGGGGGAGGAAGATCTCCAGCACGGAGATGTCGAATGCGTACGTGGTCACCGCCAGCAGGCGATCCGCGGGCTCCATCCCCACGGTTTCGCGCATCGAGCGGAGGAGGTTGACCACGCCGCGGTGCGGGACGGCGACGCCCTTGGGCCGCCCGGTGCTTCCGGAGGTGTAGATCACG
>DATING010000700.1:0-3544 GCA_035474555.1 Longimicrobium sp.
GTAAAAGCCGGCCCGTGGCCGATCGCCGCCCGCGCGACGGGTCCCGGCGTGCGGACCCGCCGTCGCAGGCTATTCCCTATTCCCTATTCCCTGTCCCTCAGTTGCCTCCCAGGATCGAGCTGGCCCGCTCGAACTCCCGCACGGCCACTCCGATCTGCTCGTCCACGGCCGCCATCAACCGGTAGTAGCCCGCGGAGCCCCACTTCGTCCCCGCGATCTCCGTCACCAGCAGGCGCTGCAGGGCGCGGTCCGCCTCCGCGCCGGGGGGGACGGCGTGGCCCTGCTGCTGGGCAAAGGCGCGGAACTGCGCCAGGGCCGCGTCCGGAAGGCGCGGAGCGGCGGCGAGGGCATCGGCCGTGGTGAAGGCGGCGGCGTTCTCCGTGAGGTAGGCGCCGATCCACCGCGTGTGCACCGCATCCTCCGTCAGGCGCGCCAGCCACACGGGCGCGGGCACCGCCTCCGGCGTCACCACGTCGGGGTAGATGCCGCCGCCGCCGTAGACCGTGCGCCCGCCCGTCGTCCGGCAGCTGGGGCGGCCGACCGTGTCGCGCTCCGCGCGGGCCATGCGGTAGTAGTCCGCCCCCCGCAGGTCGCGGTACTGCCGCTGGACCACCCGCCCGCACGGCGTCTTGATGTGGCCGATGGTCATCATGATCATCGACCCGTCGGAGAGCGGAAAGCCCTGCATCAGCAGCGACTTGCCGAAGGTGGGCCGGCCCACGATGAGCGCGCGGTCGTGGTCCTGCAGCGCGCCCGCCACCAGCTCCGACGCGCTGGCCGTCCCCTCGTTCACCATCACGACGATGGGGTACTGCCGCTCGCGCCGCCAGAACGAGCGGCGCACCTCCACCCGGTCGCGCACGTCCGCCTTGCGCCCGTCGCTCTCGTACACGACGGCGCCCGCGGGCAGGAACTCGCTGGCGATGCGCGTGGCCTCGGCCACCGAGCCGCCGCCGTTGTCGCGCAGGTCCAGCACCAGCCGCTTCATCCCCTGCCCCTCCAGCCGCTCCAGGGCCGCGTGCAGGTCCTCCGCCGTGCGCTCGCTCATGAAGGTGGTCACGCGCACGTACCCCGTCTCCCGGTCCAGCATCATCACCACGGGGACGGCCGACTCGTCGTCGCCCCGCTCGCGGCGCACGGTGCGCTCCAGCTGCACACGCGTGCCGTCCGTCCGCTCGCGCTCGAAGCGCATCCGCACCTGCGAGCCGCGCGCGCCGGCCAGGAACACCTCCAGCTCCGTGGCGCTCTCCGCCACCACGCTCGCGCCATCCACCGCCACCAGCACGTCGCCGGGGAGGATGTCCTGCCGCGCCGCCGCCGTCCCCGGCGCCACGCTGGCCACCACGGGCAGGCCGCCCACGTAGCGGAACTCCACCGGCGCCGGGTGCAGGCGCCCGGCGCGCAGCTGCTGCTCCTTTTCCGGCGAAAGGCGCGCGGCGGGGATGACGTACGAGTGCGGGTCGGCCGCCTGCACCATCCCCTGCACGGCGGCCATGAACAGCCGGTGCGTATCCACCGAGTCGGGGTGGTTCACGCGGATCTGGTTGAGCACCTGGCTGAACATCTGCAGGTCCTCGTACGCCGTGCGGGGGCGCGTGGCGCCGGATGGCTGCGCCGCCAGCGGGGCCGCGGCCAGGAGCCCGGCGGCCGCCAGGAGGGCGCGCTTCAGCACGGGAGACACGCGGGGGTTCATCGGCCCCCCGCGGGCTGGGCGGCGTCCTGCCCGGCACCCTGCAGGTCGGCCACGCGGGCCTCGGCGGTGGCGCGGCGGCGGTGGCCGCGGGGCGCGCGGGCCAGGAAGCCCTCGTAGGCGGCGCGGGCCTTCCCCAGGTCCGCCTGCCCGTCGCGGACGGCGCCCATCACGAAGTACGGCTCCGCCCAGTGCGGCGTCATGCCCATCACCCGCTCCAGCTGCTGCGCGGCCTCGTCCAGCCGGCCCAGCTGCGCCAGCACGGCCCCGTACGTGTAGACCACGTGCGGCTCGCCCGCCTGGGCCGCCAGGTCCAGCTCGCCCAGGGCCGTGGTGGTGTCGCCGGCGGCCAGGGCCAGCATCCCCATCCGCACGTGCGCCGGGTAGAAGGCCAGGTCCTCCGTGAGCGCGCGGCCGTACGCCTCGCGGGCGGCGTCGCGGTTGCCCATCCGCTCGTGCAGCGACCCGATGGAGTGCTCCAGCAGCGCCTTGCTCTGGTACAGGTAGACCAGGTTGCGCTCGTCTTCCGTCCGCATGTCCTGGATGGCCTGCGTGAAGTCCGTCATGGCGCCGGCGTTGTTGCCCATGTGGGCGTGCAGCCGCGCGCGGTCCGCCCGCAGCCACGACCGGCCGCGGCGCGCGTCCTCGATGGCCTCGCCGTAGTAGCGCAGGGCGTCGGGGTTGCGGCCGCTGGCGTACGCCTCCTCGGCCCGCAGCCACGCGGGCGCGCGGTGCTGCATGAAGCTGTGGATCCACCCGATCACGTCCCCCTCGGTGACGGAGCTCACGCCGCCGGCCCGGTCGAAGCCCTGGCGCGCGACGGTGTGCATGTAGACGCGGAACAGCTGGTTCTCGTGCACCCGGTGCAGGAACGGGTTCATGGTCAGCGCCCGGAAGTACAGCGAGTCGATGGCCAGCACCTCGCGGGAGCGCACCACGCGCCGCTCGCCGTTCCAGTAGTCCACCAGCCGCTGGGGATTGCTCGTCAGCAGGGCCGCGTAGCGCCCGTACAGCGCGCTGGCGGACGAGGGCTCCAGCTGGTACGCCCAGTAGAACGCGTCCGCGGCCTCGCGCGGGCGGGCCTCCAGCTGCGCCTCGGCCAGCGCGATGTACGCGCGGGCGTCGTTGCTGTCGGCGTCCACGGCCAGCCGCGGGCGGCGCGGCGCGTCGCCGGGCCGCTGCGAATGGGCCGGCGCGGTGGCCGCCCCGGCGGACAGCGCCAGCAGGGCCAGGAGAAGGAGTCGGCGTGCCATGAAACCTCGAAGTGCGGGTTGAACGTGTACCGGATCGAACGCCAGGTCCGCCGCGGGGGCGGGGGGAATCGTCAGGGGGCCGCGGGCGCGCCCAGCACCTGCACCCGCTGGTCGGCGTGCGCGCGGCGGCCGTGGGTGCGGGTGGCGCGCTGCAAGAAGCCGCGGTAGGCCTCCGCGGCGGCGGGCCCGTTGCCCTGCGCGTCGCGCACCATCCCCAGCCCGAACCAGGGGTCCGCGTAGTAGGGCGCCACCTGCACGGCCCGCTCGAACTGCGCGGCCGCCTCGTCGTAGCGCCCGGCCGCGGCCAGCACGGCGCCGTAGACGTAGAGCACGGAGGGGTCGGCCCCCGTCTGCACCGCCAGGTCGTACTCCGCGATGGCGGTGGCCGTGTCGCCCTCCGTCAGGGCCAGCGTGGCCAGGCGGACGTGCGCGGGATAGAAGCTGAGTTCCTCGGTAAGCGCGCGGCCGTACGCCTCGCGGGCGGCGGGAAGGTTGGCCATCCGCTCGTGCAGCATGCCGATGCCGTGCTCCAGCAGGGCCTTGCTCTCGTACAGGTACACGAGGTCGCGCTGGTCCTGCCTGCGCATCTCCTCCAGCGCCT
>DATING010000701.1:0-5508 GCA_035474555.1 Longimicrobium sp.
ACCACGTAGAGTTCTACGTGGGCAACGCGTTCCAGGCGGCGCACTTCTACCGGACCATGTTCGGCTTCAAGCCCGTGGCGCGCGCCGGGCTGGAGACGGGGGTTCGCGACCGGCTGTCGGTGGTGATGGAGCAGGGCGACATCCGGCTGGTGCTCACCAGCGGCCTGGATCCCGACTCGCCCATCACGCAGCACGCCGCGCTGCACGGCGACGGGGTGCGTGACGTGGCGTTCCGCGTGGCCGACGTGGCCGGCGCCTTCGAGACCGCGGTGCGCCGCGGCGCCCGCGTCGTGGCCGAGCCGCACGTGCACGAGGACGACCTGGGCCGGGTGGTGCGCGCGACCATCGGCGCGCCGGGCGACACCGTGCACTCGCTTGTAGAGCGGCACGGCTACGACGCGGCGCTCTTTCCCGGCTTCGAGCCGATCGTGGACGCGCCGGCGACCCGCTCCGCGGGCTTCGTGGAGGTGGACCACGTGGCCGTGAGCATGGAGCAGGGAGAGCTGGACGGGTGGATCGAGTTCTACAAGGAGGTGCTGGGCTTCCACCAGTCGCACCAGGAGATGGTGTGGACCAAGAACAGCGCCATGAACTCCAAGGTGGTGGAAGACGCATCCGGCAAGATCAAGTTCCCCATCGTGGAGCCTGCCCACAACGGGACCAAGAGCCAGGTGCAGGAGTACCTGAACTTCAACCACGGCGCGGGCGCCCAGCACGTGGCCTTCCTGTCGCACGACATCCGCGCCACCGTGCGCGCCATCCGCGACAACGGCATCAAGTTCCTGCGCATCCCCGACACCTACTACGAGGTGCTGGAGGAGCGCGTGGGCGCCATCGAGCCGGCGATGATGCAGGAGCTGCAGGAGCTGGGGATCCTGGTGGACTCGGACGACGAGGGGCGGCTGCTGCAGATCTTCAGCGAGCCCATCCAGGCGCGGCCCACGATGTTCGTTGAGGTGATCGAGCGGCAGGGCGCGCTGGGCTTTGGCTCCGGCAACATCAAGGCGCTCTTCGAGGCGGTGGAGCGCGAGCAGGAACGGCGCGGCAACATCTGATGACCGCGACCGATACGGAGGCGCCCGCGCTGCGCCTGGCGGCGTGGGCCCGCCGCTCGGGCACGTCGGCCCTGCAGACGATGCTCTCGGTGGGCACGCGTCCCGGAACCATCTCGCTGGCGCTGGGGCTTCCCGCGCCGGAGCTGTTCCCGGCCGCGGAGTACGGCCGGGCGGCCGCGGCGGTGCTGGAGGAGGACCCCCGCGCGCTGCAGTACTCGCCGCCGCACGCCCCGCTGCAGGCGCACATCGCGGCGCTGATGGCAGAGCGCGGGGTGACGTGCGCACCCGGGCAGGTGTTCCTGACGGCGGGCGCACAGCAGGGGCTGAGCCTCCTGGCCCGGCTGCTGCTGGAGCCGGGCGGAGAGGTGATCGCCGAGACGCTGTGCTACACGGGCTTTCAGCAGGCGGTGGAGCCCTTTTCCCCCCGGCTGCTGACCGTGCCCAGCGACCCGGAGACGGGGATGGACGTGGACGCGGTGGAGTCGCTGCTGGCGGGCGGTGCGCGGCCGGCATTCATCTACACCGTCCCGGACGGGCACAACCCGCTGGCGCTCAGCATGCCGGTGGAGAAGCGGGTGCGGCTGGTGGAGATCGCCCGCCACTACGGCGTCCCCATCGTGGAGGACGATCCGTACGGCTTCTTGGCCTACGACGGCCCGCCGGCGCACCCCCTGCGGGCGCTGGACGACGAGTGGGTGTTCTACGTGGGCTCGTTCTCCAAGGTGCTGGCGCCGGCGCTGCGGCTGGGATGGATGGTGGTGCCGGAGCGGCTCGTTCCCCTGCTGGCCATCGCCAAGGAGTCCAGCGACATCAACACCGCCACGCTGTCGCAGCGCGCGGCGGCGCGGTACCTGGAGGGCGGTCACCTTCCCGGCCACCTGTCGATGCTGCGCCGCGAGTACCGCCTGCGCCGCGACGCGCTGATCGCGGCGCTGGAGGCGCACTTTCCGCCCGGGACGCGCTGGCGGGTCCCCTCCGCCGGCGTGTTCGTCTGGGTGGAGCTTCCCGCGGGCGTGGACGCGGGCGAGGTGCTGCGGGTGGCGATGGAGCACGAGGGCGTGGCCTTCGTTCCTGGCCACGCGTTCGCCGCGGACGGCAGCCGCACCGGCAGCAACTGCATGCGCCTCAACTTCTCCCACTCCACGCCGGAGAAGCTGGAAGAGGCCGTCGTGCGCCTGGCCCGCGCCCTGGAGACCGCCGGCGCGGCCGTGTAGGCGGCGGAGTCCGATCCAGACGAGGGCCCGCGGCCGGAATCCCTGGCGCGGGCCCTCGTGTCTGCGCCTCCGGGCGAACGTGCCCCACCGCGAGCCTGGACCCGGCGAAGCCAGTCGGCTGCAACCCTGGCAGTACCAATCAACAATCCGCCGGTGATCAGGAAAATAGGGCGAGCCGCCCGCGGCTTGTCCGCTCATGGCCTGCCGCCTGCTCCAACGCCGTTCGGCACACCCGCCCGGCTCAACCGTCAGCCTCGAAGTGAATGTGACCAGTCGCCTGGAAGCCCCTGCCACGGCGGGGACGACGTTTCCCATCGAGCAGCTGCGGGAGTTCTCGGCCCGGGTGCTCGAGACGTTCGGCGTGCCCGCGGATGACGCGCGCCTCGCGGCCGGCGTGCTGGCCAGCGCGGACCTGCGCGGCATCGACACGCACGGGGTGGCGCGGCTGCCGCAGTACGTGGAGATGCTGCGGCAGGGGCGCATCAACCCCCGTCCGTCCATCCGCGTCGTGCGCGAAACGCCGTCCACGGCCACGGTGGACGGCGACAACGGGCTGGGGCTGGTGGTGGGGCCGCGCGCCAACCTGCTGTCGATGGAAAAGGCGGAGCGGGTGGGTACGGGATGGGTGGCGGTGAGCAACAGCAACCACTTTGGCGCGGGCGAATACTACCCGCTTCAGGCGCTCCCGCGCGGGCTCATCGGCTGGGCGATGACCAACTCGCCCCCGCAGGTGGCGCCGCTGTGGGGGGCGGAGAAGATGCTGGGCACCAACCCCATGGCGATCGCCTTTCCCGCGCTGGAGGAGCCGCCGGTGGTGATCGACCTCACCACCAGCGCGTATGCGTTCGGCAAGGTGGAAGACGCCGCCCGCCGGGGAATCCCCATCCCGGCCGGGTGCGCCATCGACCGCGACGGCCGCGAGACGACCGATCCCAACGCGATGCTGAACGGGGGCGCGCTCCTTCCCCTGGGCTCGGACCGCGAGCGCGGGGCGCACAAGGGGTACTGCCTGGCGGCGATGGTGGACCTGCTGTGCGGCGCCCTGAGCGGGGCGAGCTGGGGGCCGTTCGCGCCACCGTTCCCGGCGCACCTGGCGCCGCCGGCGCGGACGGTGGGCAAAGGGGTGGGGCACCTGTTCGGGGCGTTCCAGGTGGCCGCGTTCATCGATCCGCAGGAGTTCGGGCGGCAGGTGGACGACTGGATCCGGACGATGCGGGACACCCGCCCCGCCGCGGGCACCAGCGGCCCGCTCATCCCCGGCGATCCCAACCGACGCGCGGAGGAGGCGCGGCGCAACGACGGCGTCCCCGTCATCCGCCCCGTCGTCGAAGCCCTGGAGCGCGTCGCCGCGGATACGGGCGTCCCGCTCGGGTGAGCGCCAGGCTGCATACGCATGCGGCAGCGCTTTGGGGCACTCCGGAGCCGCGGATGCACACGGGCCGCGCACCGGCGATCCAGCAGACGCCAGCACCGCCGCGATCGCCTCCGGCACGCACCCATCCTCCTCTACCGCTTCCCTGCCCCGCAGCGCCCGCGGCCGCGCACCAGCGCCTCCTCATCGTTCACACCGAATCCGGAAACGATGGCCTCATACCAGATCCTCTGATTCGCTGTGCATTCAGTCTCCAGCCGTTTCACGCAGAGGCGCAGAGAATAACAAAGAGGCGCAGAGAACAGCTGAAGTTCTCTGCGCCTCTTCTTTTCTCCTCTGCGTCTCTGCGTGAACTCTTTTCTCCTGCGTGCACACGAAACTCTGAAAAATGGTATCACGCGTCCATATTCTTTTCTCTCTTTAACTCTTCTCCGCGTCTCGGCGTGAGGCCCATCCGTTGTTCTTGATGCCTGACGAAAGCACCCTCTCCCGCGCGCGGCGGAAGAGGGTGCGATTCGTTTCAGCGGAGATGGCAGGCTACACGCGCCGGGGACGCGGACGGCCGCCATCGTCGCGGGGCCGGGGATAGCGCCGGCCGCCGGCCGGGTATCCGCCACCACCGCCGCCGCTGGAGTATCCGCCGCCCCCGACCTCGCCGCGGTCCTCGCGCGAGCGGCGCACCGACACGGGGCGCCCGCGGATCTGCGCGCCTTCCAGCGCCTTGATCACGCGGTCCGCGTCGGCCTCGTTTACGTCCACCAGCGTGAACTGGTCCGTGATCTCGATGGCGCCGATGCTGTCGCCCGGCACGTTGGCCTCGCCCGCGATGGCGCCCACGATGTCCGCCGGCCGCACCCCGCGCCGCCGCCCGATGCCGATGTACAGCGTCGCCTTGCCCGCCGCCGCGCCGCGCGGACGGGGGCCGCCGCTGCCGCCCTCACGGCCGCCCGGCGCACGACGGGGATCGCGCGGCGGGCCGTCGGAGCCCCGGTCGCGCGTGTCGAACTCCGGGATCTCCGCGTCGTTCCCCGTCTCCTCCGTCCCCCGGTGCTCGGCGGCGATGCGGACGGCCGCCGCCGCCACGTCCACCAGCTCGAACTGCTCGGCCAGCCCCAGCACCATCTGCCGGAACGGCTCCAGGTCCGCGCCCCCCGCGATCACGTCGCGCACCGCGTCCGAAAGGCGGGCCCGCTTGCGCTCGCGCACCTCCTGCGGCCGCGGCACCTGCGCGTGCTCGATGGGCACCCCCGTCGTCCGCTCGATAGCGCGGAGCAGGAAGCGCTCGCGCGGCTGCACCAGCGTGACCGCCGTCCCCTCGCGCCCCGCGCGGCCCGTGCGGCCAATGCGGTGCACGTAGGCCTCGGGCGTCTGCGGGATGTCGTAGTTCACCACGTGGCTGACGTGCTCCACGTCCAGCCCGCGCGCCGCCACGTCCGTGGCGATGAGCAGGTCCGCCGACCCGTTGCGGAATCGCTGCATCACCCGGTCGCGCTGCGCCTGGGCCAGGCCGCCGTGCAGCGCCTCGGGGTGGTAGCCGCGCACGCCCAGCGCCGCCGTCAGCTCATCGACTTCCGTCCGCGTGCGGCAAAAGATGATGGCCGAGGTGGGCGCCTCCACGTCCAGCACCCGCGCCAGCGCCTCCAGCTTGTGCTGCCGGGGCACCAGGTACGCCGTCTGGCGCACCAGCGGCGTGTCCAGCTTTTCCGGCGCGATGGTGATGCGCTCCGGGTCCGTGAGCGCCTTGCGGGCCAGGTCCGCGATGCGCGGCGGGAAGGTGGCCGAGAACAGGGCCGTCTGCCGCTCCTTGGGCAGCGAATCGAGGATCACCTCGATGTCGTCGATGAAGCCCATGTCCAGCATCTCGTCG
>DATING010000702.1:0-2978 GCA_035474555.1 Longimicrobium sp.
AAACCGGCGCGGCGGCATCTCCCTCGCTCCCGAAGGTGTCGCGGTCCATCGCGGCCTGCAGCAGCTCCATCCCGCGCTCCACGTTCAGCGCGGTGCGCACGCCGGGGAGCGAAAGGCCCAGCTCCACCAGGGTGATGGCCACGGCGGGCTGCATCCCCACCACCACCGTCTCGGCATCCAGGACGCGCGACATGGCGGCGATGTTGCCCAGCACGCGGCCGATGAAGCTGTCCACGATCTCCAGCGACGAGATGTCGATCAGCACGCCGCGCGCGCCCACCTTGACGATGCGCTCGGTGAGGTCGTCCTGCAGCGCCAGGGCCAGCCGGTCGTGCATGTCCACCTGGATGGTGACCAGCAGCACGCGGCCCATCTTGAGGATGGGGATGCGGTCCATGGGTCAGGCCCGCACGCGGCCGACCACGAACCCCGTGGCCTTGAGCGCCACGGCGATGGCGTCGGCCAGGGTGGCCTTGGTGGTCACGTTCTCCAGCACGATGCCCAGGTGCACGATGGTCTGCGCGATTTGGGGGCGAATGCCGCTGATGATGCACTCGGCGCCCATCAGCCGCGCCGCCGCCACCGTCTTGATCAGGTGCTGCGCGACCAGCGTATCCACCGTGGGCACGCCCGTGATGTCGATGATGGCCACGGAGGCGCCCGTCTCCACGATGCGCGTGAGCAGGTTCTCCATCACCACCTGCGTCCGCGCGCTGTCCAGCGTGCCGATGAGCGGCACGGCCACCACGCCCTCCCAGATCTTCACCACGGGGGTGGAAAGCTCCAGCAGCTCCTGCTGCTGCCGCGCGATGACCTCTTCGCGGCTGCGCTGGTAGACCTCGGTGGTAAAGAGGGCCAGGCGGTCCAGCAGCACGGTGACCGTCCACGTGGCGGCGCCCAGCTCGCCCGGGTCCGTGACGCGCTCGCGCAGCCGGTCAAAAAGGGGGAGCTTGAGCGAAAAGACGAAGGTGGCCGTTTCCGTGGGGCTGAAGCCCTGCACGGCGCGGGAGCGGGACAGGCTGGTGAGCAGGTCGCGCACGGCCTCCCAGTCGGCGCCGGCCACGTCGTGCCCGCCGCGCTGCAGGGCGGTGCGGAACAGGGTCAGGAACTCGGCGGCCTGCTGCCGCAGCTCCACCTCGGTCATCAGGTCGCGGCGGTGGGTGCCTCCGGACATCTGTTCGCGGATCCACTCTTCCAGCAGCCGCTGCTCGTCGTCCGTGAGGATTGCGTACAGCGTGCTCGTCGCGTCGGCCATGGGAGCTCGATTCTGATCCGCCAGGATCGGAGTGGCGGATGTGGGAGGGCGGTGTTTTCGTCCGGGGAGCCGTGAAGCGCCTGCGGGGGAGAAAACGTACGAATGAACCGCGCGGCGCGGCAAGGGACACGCTGCCGGGCGGGCAAACGGATGGTGCCCTGCGATCTCCGTGCCGCGCACGGGGTGGGGGATAGGTCGGCGGCCGTCGTCCGGTTCCGCTGAAGCGCCGGCTCCACCGGCGGGGGCAGCTGCCCCAGGGTTTGGGTCCGCATCTTCGGCGGAGAGGGTATTCCGCTCATCCGGCGGATCTCGCCGGGGCGCATTATCCACCTGGTCGCGTCCGTTTAACGGAGCCTGCCCGCGCGCGGGAGCGCGATCGCGCGACGGCATCCGCCGGCCGTATCCGGCGTTCGAAGCGCGCTGGGTGCCAAAGACGCGATCGGGTGGTGCGTGGCGGGCTTCCGCGGCCGATCGCGGAGCCACTGCCCTCCCCACGAAACCGCGATGAACTCAGCGCGCCCGCCGCCATCTCTTCGGCGGATACGGATCGACCCGAGAAACGGTTCGCTAGTCGCGGGAGGCGAAGAGGGCGAGCAGGTCCTCGCGGGAGATGGTGAACAGGCGCGGCGCCGGGTCCGCGGTGCTGACGAGCACGCCATGCCGCGGATGGCTGTCGCGCAGCGTGTAGTCGCCGGACACGACCACCGTGCGCTCGCCCTCGGCCGTCACCAGGGTGAGCTCCGTGGTGGCGGAGTCGCCCCGCGCGGGCACCACGCTCGCGGCGAGCACCACGCCTCCCGGCACCGCCGCCATCCCCGACAGGCTGCGCGAGCCCGGCTCGATGGTCATCCGCACGGCCTCCCCCTCCCGGCGGGGCGAGTCGCCGCGCTGGTCCAGCGGCTGCACGGCCCACGCGTCCGGCCGTCCCTGGCCGCAGCGCCATCCCAGCACGGCTGTCGTGGCCCCGAGCACGTGCCACACGCGCACGGTATCCGCGTTGCGCGCGATGCCGTACGCCAGCCCGCTGCCGATGCCTTCCGCGCCGATCGCCTCGCGGAAATCCAGCTCCGCGGTGCGTATCCCCCGTGGCTCCATGCGGATGCGGTGCAGCCACGCCGTCGCTCCGCCCACGCCGGCGACCGGGCCGTAGGCGATCCACTCGCCCTCGCACCCCGTTTGGGCGGTCAACACGGGAAAGCGGGTGCGGCCTTCCGTGCGCAGCTGCCCGTCCATCCCGAAGACCGCCACGCGCCGCGCGCCACCGGCCACCATGACGAGCGAATCCCCCGCGACAGCCAGGGCCGAGGGATAGCGCATCTCCCCCGGTCCGTCGCCCGCAGTGAGGAACGCGCGCTCCAAGGTCCCGTCGCGGCGAAAGACCTTCACGTACGGCGGCGCGAAGTCCAGTACGACCACGTGCTCGCCGCTTTCCGTCAACCGCGCCGCCAGCACCATCCCGATGATTGCGTTCGGATCGTCGGATTCCACGCGCCCCACGCGCACGCCCTGCGTCTGCTCGGCGGGGAACGCGAGGCGGGCACTGCGTCCACCGCCTTCTCCGCACGCGCCCAGGGCCAGCGCCGCACCGCAGGCGAAGGCGAGGATCTTCGATCGAGACATGACAGCGGTCGGGGGATGAGGGTCAGGGATTCGTCTGGCGGGAGGCGGGAAGTCCAATGTACGCGCGGACGACCCGTTCACAACGATCCAGGCTTCTCAAAAC
>DATING010000703.1:0-5132 GCA_035474555.1 Longimicrobium sp.
TCCCGGCTACGCGCCGGTTTCGTCCTTGTATCCGGGCAGAACGGGTCCCTCCTTGCTGTTGCTGAGCCACAGCGCACCGGAAACCAGGAGCGTGCCCAGCCCCAGGTACAGCAGGTCGACGGAGGTCTTGATCTCGATCTGCAGGGCATATTCGAAGAACTTTACCACCAGGATGAGCAGGACGACCTTGGCCAGGCGGCCCTTGAGGTCGTCCATGCTGCGGATGAGGAGCAGGCGCGCCGCGAACTCCGAGCCCTCCGCCACCTCGATGCGGCTGACGAACAGCTCGTACAGCCCCAGGGCAAAGATCAGCATGATGGCGGCGAGCAGGTAGCCGTCCACCACCTCCACCACGTGCGTCACCGTCGACGACCGCAGCGCCGCGCGCGCCTCCGGGGCAAGGCCGAAGTCGGCGTACGCGCCCAGGTGGCTCACCAGCTGGATGACGTCGATGGTCGCGACGTAGAACATCGCGCCCGCGACCACCAGGCTGGCCACGACGGCCACCAGCACGATCAGCCGGCTGTTCCAGAGGAGCGCTTCGAAGCGGCGTCCGACACTCATTCGATTTCCGTGGTCCGCGGGAGACGGGTTGCGTTCGCGGCCACAAAGGTGACGCTCTCCCCCACGCTCGCAAGGGCGCAGGGTGCCGAGGGATGGAACGGGCTCCACGGCCCGGCCGCCGCGGTAGACGTACCGCGGCGGCCGCGACATCAGCGGTGCGCGAATCCGCGGCGGGCGCTATGATGGTGCGGACAAGGCGCCGCCAGCGGCGCACCCGGGCTCGAGGGGCGCTGCGACGGACGATCCGGTCCGCCACGCTCGATCCCGGTCTCTGAGCAAGGGCGCCCTTTCCGTTCGCGGGAGGGGATTGCCATGCAGGTGCGCGTGGTGGGCCGGGTCGCGGCGCTGTGGCGCTATCCGGTGAAATCGATGGGCGCGGAGCCGCTGGAACGGGCCGAGCTCTCCTGGCACGGTGTGGCCGGCGACCGGCGCTGGGCCTTTGTCCGCGCGGGGATGGAGCGCAGCGGGTTCCCGTGGCTCACGATCCGCGAGCTCCCAAACATGGGACTGTACCGTCCCCGGTTCATCGAGCCGGACCGCCCGGACGGTTCCGCGACACGAGTCCGCACCCCCGGCGGGGCCGAGCTGGACGTCATCGATCCTGCCCTGGCCGCCGAGCTGGGGCACGGCGCACGGGTCATCAAGCAGGATCGCGGCGTCTTCGACACCTTCCCGCTCTCCCTCATCACCACGCAGACGCTGGCCGGCCTCGGCGCTCTGGTGAGCGCTCCGCTCGACGTGCAGCGCTTCCGCCCCAACCTGCTGATCGAGGCGCCGGACGGCGGACCCTTTCCCGAGGACGCCTGGGTGGGATCGGTTCTGCGCATCGGAGGCGCGCGCGTGCGCGTGGACAAGCGCGACCAGCGTTGCGTCATGGTCAACGTGGACCCGGTCACGAGCCAGCGCGACCCGGCGGTGCTGCGCGCGATTGCCAGGGAGCGCGATGCCTGCCTGGGTGTCTACGGCTCCACCGTGCAGCCCGGCATTGTCCAGGCGGGTGACGAGGTCGCGCTGGAGTCGTAGCCCCCACCACGCATGGCGCAGCAACCGCGGCGGAGGTCGCCGCGGCTGCTGATGCGGTCTACTAACAATGAGGGAGGCGACAGGTGCACGCTCACGAACGCGCTGCTCAAATCTGGCCGCTGCTTTGCTTTGCGGCGATGAACCGGCAGATCCTGACGTACAAGCTCGTTGGCGGTCTCATCGGGGTGCCGCACTACGCCTTGGCCCAGTTACTGGAGCCGATCCAGTCGTACTGCCTCCTCCATAGTCTGCCAGCCCTAACCGTACTGGTCGTGAACAACGAGGGCCGGCCGGGCACCGGGTTTATCGCGGCCGAGGACGTCCCGGCTGAGCAGGCGCGTGTGTTCCGTCACGACTGGCAGGAGGAGGCCACTCCGCTGCCCGAGACCCTGCTGGCGGCGGTGCGGCAACTGCCGTCGTGCGGCATCCCCGAGGCGGCGCAGGTCATCGTTGAAGGAGGCTCTGCAGCGGCCGGTGGGGCTTGATTCGTTTATGGAATTGGTAGCTCACCGGTACCCGCCGCTGCTGAGCTTAGTCGTTATCCGGCGTTCGTTGGGTCGTGTAGGCGGGGACCAGAATGCGGCCCCGTTAGAGATCCGCCTCCGCCATGTCCAGAACGACGCGGACTCGCAGCAGCCGCGGTGCTCACCGCGGCGGCTGCCGTCCGCCCCTCTGTCACGCCGCCAGCCGGCGTACCACCTCCACCGCGCCGCGCTTGTAGACCGTCACGCACACCAGCTCGTCCTGCGGATCGCGCACCTCCCACCAGCGGTCCTTCTCACGCTTGACGACCTTGTACGCGGGGTGCGCGGCGGATGCGGGCGCGTTGTCCTGCTGCTTCCTGGCCATCCTGACCTCCGATCCTCTTGACCCCGGCCATCCAGCAAGTCCCATGATTGTCTGTGGTCAGTTCAGGCGCGAACCCCGCAGGTTTATCTCTTGCACCATGCCGTCGCGTACATACCCTCCACTTCTAAGCAAGCGCAATTCGACCTGACCATTTTCTACACGGCCCCGCATCCAACCTGTCATCCCGCTAGAGAGCGTCTGAGGATCCGTCCAGACGTCTCCATCGCGTTCAAAGAGCCGTGCCCCAAGCGTAACGCGCTCACCACGATCATTCCAGATTTCCACTCTAACCACACCGTGATACGGATCTTCGGTGGAGGGACCGGTCAGGAAGGGCGACGTAACCAGCCCAATGATTCCCTCCCACTCAATGACTCCCGAAGTGCCAACGACGCGGTACATTCCGCTAATAAAGCCAAGATCTTCAAGGAGCTGATCGCTCCGCTCTAATAATTGAAAGTTTTGGGGCTCCTCAATCCGACTCTCTTGCACTGCCTGAAGCAGAATAGTATCAGGGTGAACAAACTTCCCGCGCAGTGGCCGATCGGTACGCGTTAACACTGTTCCACCTGCGCGCACGGTTGTTGGCACGTCGATAAACCGTGCAGTATCAGTCGGCTGTTTAGTGTCGAAATTCGCGTTGCTCCAGTATCCAACTAACCGGTAACTTTGATCGTCACCCGATAGATCCGGCATAAGGACTGCTACACCCGACGTGTAGAGCCGCGTAGTTCGCTCTGCGTCGCTTTTGATCAAGTATGTTCCGGCCCAGCTTTGATTTTCTACTCCGGCGTAGCTGGAACTCTGTGCGGCTTGTGCCGCTAACGTGGGAGCGGTAAGCGTCCACGTAAGGGCAACTGCTGCCCGGAATCGCAAGCCCAGTCTAGATGAGAGCACTATCCGCTCCGTAGCATGGGGTGTTGGCGTTTGTCGCGGAGTACATCGCGCGTCGCCGCTGCAGAATCCAGCGGCTGGGGCGGTGAGGACTAAGAGTTTCGAAAATATTCCGCATTTCTGCCCGTTCGCAAGCCGCCGCGGCTGCCTCGCCACGGCGGCTGCTTCGCATCTACTTCACCGCCGCCACGTTGTCCGCGGAGTTACGGTCGACGTAGAAGTTGTAGGGGTCGATGCCAGCGTACGTCGGCTTGCGGTCCGTCACGAAGCGCAGCACCTGGCGGCCGGAGCGGATGGGGCGGCGCTCCATCAGCACCACGTCCGCCGCGTCGAAGATGTCGGCGCCAGGCTCGGCGGTGAACAGGCCGACCTCGATGCGCTCGTCCAGCGGCGTCTCCGTCTCCAGGCCGCCGCGGGCGTAGAACTTCGCCGCCTCCACCGGCACCGTCACGTCCCACCGGCCGTCCGCCCGGCGGGTCGCCGTGGGGCCATCCGCCTTCAGGTGGTACAGGGTCACGCGCTCGAACAGGTCCGTGATCAGGGCCTGCTCCTCCGGCGTGTCGGCCTCCGCACGGAGCGCGGCGATCAGGTCGGTGGAGCGCGGCCACGGCGCGCCCCGGAACCGGTACCGGGCCAGCAGGCTGCGGAGCGCCCGGTTGATCGCATCCTCCCCCAGCCGCTTCTGCAGCAGGTACATCACCACCGCGCCCTTGCGGTAGGTGACGTGGTTGTCCCCTATCACGCGGGCGAGCGGCGGCTCCTCGTCCGCCGAATAGCTCCGGCCAGACAGGTACATGTCCAACTGGAACTGCAGGGCGCGCCGCACCCCGTCTTCGCCGTACAGCCGCGTGGCCACCATCATCGCCGAATACTGGGCCAGCGTCTCCGACAGCACCTCGCGGCCCTCCACGTTCGCGCCGGCCACCTGGTGGGCCCAGTACTGGTGCGCGAACTCGTGCGCGGTGAGAAACGTCACGTAGTCGATGGTCTCCGGCGCGTCGTAATCGGAGATGAAGCCCACCACCTCGGAGTACGGGACGGTGCCGGCGAACGCCTGCGCAAAGCTCTCGTAGCCGGGAAACTCCACGATGCGGGCGTGGTCGAACGGGTACGGGCCGAAGTTCTCCCGGTAGTAGTCCAGCGACAGGGCCATCGCGTCCAGCATGCGGTCCACGTTCCACGCGTGCGCCGGGTGATGGTACACGGCCAGGTCCACGCCCCCGTGCTGGCGGTGCCGCTCCGCGTATCGGGCGGACTGGATGGAAAAGCGCGGGTGGATGGGCGCGCCGGACACGAAGCGGGCCGTGCGCCGGCCGCCGCGGACCTCGTCCGACACCTTGTTGCCGGGCGCGACCGGCACCTGGTCCGCCGCCGTGGACAGGGTGATGTCCGCCTTTGCCCAGCCCCGCCCGGGCGCCGGATCCGCGGTCGCGGACAGGTCCTCCAGCTTCGCCATCCCGGGGATTTCCGGCAGGCCGTGCTTCCGCCGCGTCTCGGGATCCTGCACCTGGCCGACACCGCCCGTGACGATCATCGGCATGAGGTCGGTCTCGTTCAGGAAGGTGCCGTTCTCCACCAGCTGGGTGTTCGTCGGTTGATTGCGGAAGCCGCGGACGTGGAGCCGCGTCTCGAACGCCATCACCCGCTCCTCCCCCGGCTGCATGGGGCGGTCGAGCCGGTAGACGTAGTGCCGGAACTCCGGGTCGCTCAGGCGCAGGCGGGCGCCGTCCATCGTGGCGCCGGCGAGCTCCAGGTCTTCACCGAACAGGCGGACGTGGATCTCGGGGATGGGCTGCGCCGTC
>DATING010000704.1:0-3123 GCA_035474555.1 Longimicrobium sp.
CAATCCGCCGCACTTTCACGTAGCCGTCTTTCCCGGCCCGTACGCCGCCTACGCCGCCAAGCAGAAGCCGGCGGAGCGTCCGGCGCCGGCGTCGCCCACGGTGCTGCGGCCGGAACGCTGGCCCCAGCCGCCCGCGCAGCAGCCGTCCGCGGCGGCACCCACGCCCCCCGCCGCGCGCCGGCCCAGCCCCGCGCCCGTGGAGACGCCGCAGACGGCGGGTGCCCTGGTGGCCGCGGGGATCGTCGGGGTGCTGGCGATGTTCCTCGTCTGGTTCCTGCGCCGGGCAAAGCGGATGGTCTGACCCGCCGCCCACGGCCCGGAACGCAAAAACGCGGAGTCGCAGGGATCCTTCCCCCGCGCCTCCGCGTTCGCTTTTCCCGTACTCGTCTTTGGTGTCGGCGCAGGCCGACAGTGTGACGGTGTAGCCGCGAATTCATTCGCTCCCGTCCCCCCGCGTCCCCTCCCCCACCCCCACCCCGCGGTTCCCTGCCCTGCGTCAGCCGATCTCCAGGACCGCGCCCTCGGCGGCGCCGCGGACGCTGTTGACGATGCCGTCGCCCTTCCCGGCCGGCATCATCCGCAGCCACGCGCCCGCGTAGCGCCATCCGGCCAGGAACAGCCCCCAGATCACCGACTGGGCCACGGGCGCCGCCCCCGCCGCGGGGGGAAAGAAGTACGGCCGGGACTCCATGTACTCCTGCACCACCCATCCACCCTCCTCCATCGCCTCCCGCAGCCGGTCCGCCCACGCATCCGGCTCCACGAAGCGCCCCACGTGCACGTCCGAGCCGCCGATCCCCGCGCCGCGCTTGAGCACCACGTCCGCGCGCCGCTCCAGCAGAAAGGCGGGAAATTCCACCGTCTCGCCGTGGAAGGTGGTCACGCGGGGCGACAGCAGGCGCGTCCAGGGGATGTGTGCGCGGATGAGGGCGCGGTCCTCGTCCGTCCAGTACTCCAGCGCCTCGTTCTCCGACAGCAGCGCGAGGTTGCGCTTGTTCACCAGGTACATGGTGAACCCGCCGTTGTAGACGCGCATGGTCCCCGCCACCTGCGCCCGCAGGATCTCCTTCTCCATCCCCACCCCGTACTCGATGGCCACGTGCACCCGCTTGCCGTGCAGGTACCCCATGGCGCCGCGGAACTCCATCTCCTTCTCCGGGTCCTCGGACAGCCAGAGATGGCCCGTGAGGCCGCTCCCCGTTTCGACGAGCAGCTGCGTGTACAGCTCCTGTGCATACTGGGCTGCCCATGGCGTGAACGAGGCGGCGCCGGCCACGATGTTCAGCTCGCCGGCGTCTGCCGTCCCTGTTTCCACGGCGTCTTCCACCACGTGCTCGCAGATGGCGCGCAGCGTGTCGCGCCAGCGCAGGGTGATGCCCTCGCGCGCGGCGAACGCGTTGAGCACCGGGTGGTTCATGTACGTGTCTTCCCAGAACCGGTGCTGCCATCCGCCGATGTTGGCCGCCAGGTTCACCTCGCAGCACTTGAGCCCGTCCGCCGTGTCCATGAAGTCGCAGCGGGCGATGGTGGTGTCCAGGGCGTTGGGCAGCTCGAAGAGCATCTCCAGGTACCCCGCGTCCTCGTAGCTGTAGAAGTCCGCCATGGCCTGCAGGTCGCCGTCAAAGATGACGGCGGGGATGGCCTTGATGAGCGCGCACACGCCCTCCGTGGCCTGCCGCAGCTCCGCCTGCTTCTCCTCGTCCACCAGCACGGGCCAGGTGAGCGGCGTGTAGTCGTAGGTGAACCACCACTTGGGCAGCACCTCGTCCAGCCCCTCCAGCTGCCGTGCGTCCTCGGGGGTCTCCACCAGGTGCTCCAGCAGGCGCGCGGCGGCGGGGGAAAGCCCGCGGTGGGCGGCCAGGGTGTCCGGGGGGATCTGGATGGCGGAAGCGCTCACGGGAACTCGGCCGGCGGAGGGGAGCGGGGCGCGCGGTCGGCGCGAAAAGCTGGCGGATTCTAATCGTCTCGCGGGGATGAGGGAAGATGGCCGTGCGCCATCCGCCACTACGTCCGGAATCGGCTCGTCCGGTCCCGTGCCTATCGTCCGCGGGCCATCATCCGTGGCCCATCGTCCGTGACTCATCGCGCATCGGGCGGCGGATGCGGATGACGACGATGGCGATGGGCAGGACGGCATCCACTGGCGCCGATCCGCTCCGCCGCTTCATTTCCGGGATGACCATCCTCATCCCCACACCGATGCGATCCTGATGCCCCCTCGCGCCGCGGCCGGTCCGCCCGCCGCCATCCTCTTCGACCTGGACGGCACGCTGATCGACACCTACCGCCTGTACCTGGAGAGCTACCGGCGCGCGCTGGAGCCGCACCTGGGCTACGCGCCCTCGGACGCGGAGATCGCGGACCGGCATCCATCCTCCGAACGGCTGTTCCTGGTGGATTGGCTGGGCGCGGAGGCGGGCGCGGCGTGCCACGCGGAGGTGCGCCGCTGGTACGCTGAGCTGCACGCGTCGCTGGGCGAGGGGATGTACGACGGCGCGCGGGAGATGCTGGACGCGCTGCGGAGCGCCGGCTATCCGCTGGGCATCGTCACGGGCAAGGGGCGCGACGCGTGGGCGGTCACCGAGGCGGCCATCGACCTGGGCCCGTTCGCCGTCGTGGTGACGGACGACGACATGCAGGCCGCCAAGCCCGACCCCGGCGGCCTGCTCGCCGCCGCGGACGCGCTGGGGATCGCGCCCGGGGAGGCCGTCTACATCGGCGACACGGCGAGCGACATGCGCGCGGGCCGAAACGCGGGGATGCGCATCGGCGCGGCGCTCTGGCCAAAGACCGCGCCCGGCGAGCGCGACGCCTTTTTGCGCTCCATCGAGCCCACCGCGCCCGACTGGACCTTCGAGCGCCCCGCCGACATTACCCGCGCGTTTGCGGGCTGGTGCTGAGGGGATCGGGGATCTCCCGCTCCTGATCGAAGCCCTTCCTGGATGCGGCTTTCACGGCCGCCGCTCCGGGCGCCCTCACCCCCCGGCCCCCTCTCCCGCAAACTGCGCGGGAGAGGGGGAGACCTTCGTGCTCCCGTGCGACACCGGTGCCCGCAGGACCATCCTGCGCCATCCCCTCCGGCGGCGCGCACCGAGCCCGCCCACGCAAACAACCCCTCCCCCG
>DATING010000705.1:0-1989 GCA_035474555.1 Longimicrobium sp.
GCGCGGCGAGGGGCAGCTGGTGGGCACGCGCCGCACCCGCACGGGCGCGCAGATGGGCAAGGTCATGCAGCTCATCATGGAGACCGGCGTCAAGAACCCCGTCATCATCCTGGAGGAGCTGGACGAGGTGGGGCTGGGCAACGTGGACGGCGACCCCGTGGAGGCGCTGGAGGAGCTGCTGGACGAGGAGAACCGCGAGGCGTTCACGGACCGCTACCTGGACGTGGCGTTCGACCTGAGCGAGGTGTTCTTCGTGGGCGCGGCGGGCGACTTCTTCCGCATTCCCCGCGACCTGCGCGACCACTTCATCGAGATCCGCATCGCCGGCTACACGCCGGAGGAAAAGATCGCCATCGCCCGCGACTGGCTGTTCCCGCGCATCGTCAAGGAGCACGGGCTGTCCACGGACGAGGTGCGCATCGAGGACGAGACGCTCCTCTTCCTGACCCGCGGCTACGCGCGCGACGCCGGCGTGGGCGCCCTGCGCCGCTCGCTGGCGGCGGTGATGCGCTTCATCGCCCGCCAAAAGTCCGGCGGAGGCGCGGAGGGCACGGGCACCGGGTGGACCATCACGCAGGAGATGATCGAGGAGGTGCTGGGCTATCCCCGCTGGTCCACCACCCCGGCGGAGGTGCGCCCCGAGGTGGGCGTGGTCACGGGGCTGGCGTGGACGGCCAGCGGCGGCGAGCTGATGTTCATCGAGGCGCTCAAGATGCCCGGCACGGGGCGACTGGTGATCACGGGGCTGCTGGGCGACGTGATGCGCGAGTCCGTGAACGCCGCCTACAGCTACGTCCGCTCGCGCGCCGAGGACCTGGGCATCAGCCGCGAGGCGTTCGGGGACAACGACATCCACGTCCACTTCCCGGTCGGCGCCACGCCCAAGGACGGGCCTTCCGCGGGCGCGGCGGTCACGCTGGCCCTGGCCTCGTCGCTGGCGGAGCGCCCCGTGCGGCACGACGTGGCCATGACGGGCGAGGTGACGCTGCGGGGCAAGATCCTGGAGATCGGCGGGGTGAAGGAGAAGGTGCTGGCGGCGTACCGGGCCGGCATCACGGAGGTGATCCTCCCCGCGGGCAACAAGCGCGACCTGCGCGACGTGCCCGCGGACGTGCGCGACCGCATGACGTTCCACTACGTGGACCGCATGGACCAGGTGTTCGACGTGGCGCTGCTGGGCGACCCGCAGCCCGTGCGCCTGTCGGTGGAGGGCGACGGTGCCTCCGCGTCCCGCCTTCCCGAGCGCCAGGCCGCCAGCGGCGACACCCCCGCCCCGTAGCGGCGGCACGGGATCGCCGCATTGCACCCTCCCCCACGCCCGTCGTGGGGGAGGGTGCTTGCGTTGGCCCACGCCTCATCGCGCGGAGTTTTATGCCTTGCCCCGGATTTCTTGTGCATTCCGGCCCAAAATCTGAACGCAGAGTTCGCAGAGAACAGAAGGAGTTCGCAGAGTACGGATCGATCTTTTCTCTGCGAACTCTCTTTTCGACTCTGCGAACTCTGCGTTCAAGTCGTTCTTCCATCCTGCACGGGAGATTGGGAGAATCGGTGTTACTGCCCATCTCACGCGGAGGACACGGAGGACACGGAGGAACTACGACGATAAATGGGATTTATGGAGCGGAACGGAGGTTGCAATATATCCGCATCAACCTCCCCTGGAGGCTGATGTCCAGTGCCGCTACACAATCAGCTTCATCCACCGGTCTCTTCCTCCCAAGCTCCTTCAGCCGCTTCGCCGGGTCCGGCTCGGATCCAGGTACTGCGCCCTCCACCGTTTCGTTCGTGCGCTGATTCGCCGATCCCGAGGTGCGCCGGATCGCTTGCTCGATCGTTTCCCGCTCCGCGGCAACGCCCGGTCCCGTGCGGTTTTCCGCATTCTCCCTTCGATTCCTCCGCGTCCCGCCTTCCCGAGCGCCAGGCCGCCAGCGGCGACACCCCCGCCCCGTAGCGGCGGCACGGGATCGCCGCATTGCACCCTCCCCCACG
>DATING010000706.1:0-2101 GCA_035474555.1 Longimicrobium sp.
ACGGCGGGGAGCGCGGCCGACACGGCCGTGGTCACCATCCTGCAGCAGGCCGCGTCCATCGTGTTCCGCACGCCGTTCCCCAACACCGTCAGGGTGGGCGGCACCATGCCCATGAGCTGGTACTCGGTCATCCGCGACTCGCGCAACAACCCCATGACGGGGGTGACCAACGCGTGGACGTCCACCAACCCGGCCGTGGCCTCCGTGGCCGCCGACGGCACCGTGACGGCGCACACCACGGGGACGTTCCGCATCATCGTCTCCAAGGACGGCGTGACGCGCGAGACGCACACCATCACCGTGGTCCCGTAGCGCAGCCGCAGGCGTGAACGAAAGCCCGTCCGGCGGCACACCAGCCGCCGGACGGGCTTTTTCGCGTCCCGCTCCTTTTGCCCGGACGCGGAATGCACCCCGCGCGGCCTTTCGCGCACCCATCCCGCGCTGTAGCGTGAACCCATCCACAGGGGCGAGGGCGAACCAACCGGGAGGCGGGATGGAGGTGTTCACGGAGGAGTGGTGCGCGGCCTGCTGCGAGCAGCTGAACGCGCGGGCAAGCTACCGCGAGGCCGCCGCCGGCTGGCAGGGCGCCGTGGTGCTGGTGATGACGGCGGATCCCGCGCACGGCATCGAGGCGGAGCGGGCCGTGTGGATCGACCTGCACCAGGGCGTGTGCCGCGGCGCGCACGTGGCCACGGACGCGGACCGCGCATCCGCCACCTACGTGCTGCAGGCGGACCCCGCGGGGTGGAAGCGGCTGCTGGCCGGCGAGGCGGACCCCGTATCGTCCATGATGACGGGCAAGCTGCGCCTGACCCGCGGCAGCCTGTTCGCGCTCGCCAAGTACGCCCAGGCCGCGCGCGAGATGGTGCTCGCGGCCGGCGAGGTGGGCGGCACCTTTCCCGCCCCGCGCGGCTGATCCATCCCATCACCGCACCATCGTATCGATCTCCCACCGGAGCCCCGATGGCCACCGCCTACCGATCCACCAGCCCGCAGGGGCTCGACCACCGCCTGCCGCCCATGCGCCTGTGGCACAAGGCCAAGCGGCTGGGCGTGTGGGACCCGCGCGACATCGACCTCGGCCAGGACGCGGCGGACTGGCGCGGGCTGGACGACGAGCAGCGCGACGTGATCCTGCGCCTGACCGCGCTCTTCCAGGGCGGCGAGGAGTCCGTGACGCTGGACCTGCTGCCCCTGATGATGGTGGTGGCGCAGGAGGGGCGGCTGGAGGAGGAGATGTACCTCACCTCGTTCCTGTGGGAAGAGGCCAAGCACGTGGAGGCGTTCCGCCGCTTTCTGGACGAGGTCGCCGTGGAGCGCACGGACCTCACGCGCTTTCATGGCCCCCTGTACCGCCGCCTCTTCGGCGAGGAATTGCCGGATGCGATGAACCGCCTTCGTACGGACGCATCCCCCGTGGCGCAGGCGGCGGCGTCCGTTACGTACAACATGATCGTGGAGGGCGTGCTGGCGGAGACGGGCTACCACGGATACGACCGGATGCTGCGGCGCAACGGCATCATGCCCGGGATGCAGACCATCATCGGCCACCTGCGGCGGGACGAGGCGCGGCACATCGCGTACGGCGTGTTCTTTCTCTCCCGCCTGATCGCGGAGCACGGCGACGAGGTGTGGAACGCGGTGGAGGAGCGCCTGAACGAGCTGCTGCCCCTGGCCATGGGGATCGTGGGCGAGGTGTTCGAGCCGTACGCCGTGCCCCCGTTCGGCTTGCAGATCGACGAGTTCGCGGACTTCGCCATCGGCCAGTTCGGCAAGCGGGCGGCACGGCTGGAAAAGGCGCGCGGGCAAACGCTGGCGGAGGTGATGGGGACGCCGCTGGAGACGGAAGAGGCGGGGGGGACGGAGGAAGCCGGGGCGGACGAGGCGCTGGCGGTGGCGACGGCGACGGCGACGGCGACGGAAGGAATTCGGGCGTGAAGCTGAACCGCAGGGACCTGTTCCGCCTTCCCTTCTCCGCCGCGGAGGATGCGCTGGAGCCCGTGCACCGGCGGCCGCCGCCCGCGCCGGGCTCCGAGCCCGGGGTGCTGGTCTCCGAGCCGGGCGCCACGCCGCCGTCCATCCAGGTGATCGCCTACGGGCC
>DATING010000707.1:0-2834 GCA_035474555.1 Longimicrobium sp.
TGATCAGCGAGACCACGTTCACGGCGCCGGGCGCGCGGGCGCTGTCCTGCACCACGGCGGTGCCCACGCCGCGCAGCGTGATCATCGCGATCTCCGGCGGGCTCCCGTAGCGCACCGGCACGTACCCGAACCCGATGCCGCAGGTCACGAACAGCGTGCTTCCCCGCACCCGGTAGATGCGCGTGCTGGCCGGGCTGGGCGTGCCGGGGAGCACCTCGCTGTTGAACCAGGTGAGCCGCGGCGTCCCCGGCACCTCCACCTGCCCGCAGAACGTGTGGCCCGAGAGGACCGCGGCGTACTTGTCCGTGGGCAGCGTCACCGCCGCCACGGGCATGTGCGCCAGCAGCAGCGGCGTCCGCGGCCCGCCCGGGATGCCGCCGTAGATCTCCGCCCGCCGCCAGTCCGGCTTGCGCGCCGTGTACGGGTCGATGCCGCCGATGTACGCCGTGTCGTTGTTGCGGACGAACGGCGCGCGCCGGTTCTCCAGCAGCACCACCCCCGCCCGCTGCATCGCCTGCCGCGTGCGGATGAGCGTGCTGTCCGGCTCGTCCGGGTCCTCCACCATGTCCTCGTTGCCCAGGACGGCGTACACCGGCTTGCCCTTGAGCGGGGCCAGCACGCGGTCCAGGGCCGCGTAGTCCTGCCCCCGGGCCACGTAGTCGCCCAGCAGCACGAAGACGTCCGGCTTTTCGGCGATGGCGCGCTGCACGGCGGCCAGGGCCGTGGCCGTGTTGTCACCCCATACCCCCAGGTGAAAGTCCGAGAGGGCGGCGATGCGCATCCCTTCCCACCCGGCGGGAAGCCCGATCACCTCGATCTCCACGGGCACCACCCGGATGTTGTCCGCGCCCGTGGCCCCGTACACGGGGCCGGTGGTGTCGCGCGCGGCGGCGGCGCTGTCGGCCAGGGCGGTGGCGGAGCGCGTGCTGCCCTCGCCGCACGCGGCGGCAAGGGCGGAGGTGAGAACGACAACGGCAAAGCGCAGGCAGGCCCGCATCAACGGCTCCGGCATGGGTGCAGCGTCAGGGTTTCGCGAACGGCTTCGGGGCCGCGGGCGCAACCCCTGTGCCGGGCGCGCTCAGGCGCTCAGCGGCAGGGCCTCCAGCCGGGCCGGCGGGGCCGTGTTGGCGAGCTCGTCGGGGCGCGCGCGGAACCAGCGCGACAGGAGCAGGATCTCGTCCACCTGGTGGCGCTGCACCAGCGTTCCGTCGTGCTCCGGCCGCCCGAAGTGCTCGTCGCACAGGCGCTCCAGGCGGCGCTTCTCCGGCTTGGAGCGGGGAAGGGGCACCACGGCGCGCACGGTGCCCCGCCGCACCAGGTACACGCGGTCGTCGCCCTCCACGCCGGGGACGCGGTACAGAAAGGTCAGGCTGTCCAGCGCCTCGCGCAGCTGCGCGAACTCGTCGCGCAGGGTCTCCAGCCGGTGCAGCCGGTCGCGCAGCCGTCCCGCGTACTCGAACTCCCACCGGTCCGCCGCCGCCGTCATCCGCTCGTTCAACCAGCGCAGCGGCTCGTCCGCCTGCCCGTCCAGGAACGCGCGGGCCAGGTCGATCCGCTTCATGTACTCCAGCTCGCTCACCCGCGCGGCGCAGGGCCCCAGGCACAGCTTGAGCTCGAAGCGGTGGCAGCGCGGCGTGTGCTCGAATGAGAACAGGTCCGGCTGGTCGGCAAAGCGGATGGGGGTGCCCAGGGGGCAGTCGCGCAGCCCCAGCAGGTCGTTGAGCTCGCGGACGGCTTCCTGGACGCGCCGCCCGCCCCGGAACGGGCCGAAGTACACCGCCGCGTCGTCCGAGACGGCGGTGACCACGAACAGGCGCGGCGCCTTGCCCGACGTGAGCTTGAGGAACGAGTACCGGCCGTCGCGCTTGTGCTGCACGTTCATGCGCGGGCGAAAGCGCTTGATCATCTGCAGCTCGCGCAGCAGCGCCGCGAACTCGCTGGGCTCGTAGTCCCAGGCCAGCGTGTGCGTGCCTTCGATGATGCGGTGCTGCTTCTCGCCCCGCTTGGCCCGCAGGTACGATAGGAGCCGCGTGCGCAGGCTCTTGGACTTGCCCACGTACAGCACTTCGCCGTCCGCCCCCAGCATGCGGTACACGCCGGGGATGTTACGGGCCTCGCGTACGGTGGCCCGGAGGGGGTGCGTGGGGGAGGACTTCAAGGCAGGACAGCGCGCCGGTGAACAAAAGCCGAACCTCATCCCGAACCTAGCGCGCGAGCGCCCGCCGCGAAAGAGAGATCCGCGGACTCTCTGCGCTCTTTCAGCGCCGCCGGATGTATGGTTCGTATAAACTAATTTGATCGTCTTGAAATGTAACGTACGTTTATCGATCAAAGGAATGTTTCCGGTGTAAACTCCCGTGCTACGTAGCAGTTGTCGCGATCCTGAACCAAAGTCTGTACGGAAGTAAGAGGGGTTGCAAAGTCGCGTTAGGAGCGTTACCGTGTATATTGAAGCATAGGACTACGGGACAGGGCGCATTATCTTGCTCTCTACACCCCCCCGCCGGTTGCCCCCATACTCTCTCAGGATTCTACCATGAAGACCAACAGAATCGTTTTTGCGGCCGTGCTCGTCGTCGTCACCGCCGCGTGCTCCGCGGACGTGACTGAGCCCCAGCTCCGCGCGCCGGACAGCCCGGCTGCCTTCGTCGCTTCCGACACCACCACGCCGCCGCCGGTGCCCACGCCGGGCGAGGATCCGGGCGGGATGATCGGGTCGGGCGTCGGCAAGTAAGTCCCCTCGTGACAACGAGAAGGGCGTGACCCGGAGGTCACGCCCTTTTCGCATACCGTTCCGGCCAGGGAAGCGTCAGCCGCCCACGCCGGCCGTCTGG
>DATING010000708.1:0-2158 GCA_035474555.1 Longimicrobium sp.
CTCCGCCATTCGATCTCCCGAGGTTCGGATTCTCCTCGTGAGTCTAGCTTTTACGGATCGCTAAAGCTATTCGCCTAAAGGCGAAGGTTTCAGACCTGGTGTCGAGACGAATGAATTCGCTGCTTCGCTGCAACAAACACACGAAGTCCACCTGCGTGGACTCTGTGCCATGCGGCGTTCGTCGGGTGGGAGCAAAGCCCCAGGATTGCAGCGATGGAGTGGCAGGAGGCCTGCCCGTCCACAACGGACGTCGCAGTCCGCGCAGGCGGACTTTGTGTAGTTGTTGCGGCGAATTTATTCGCCCTGTTCGCGTGTGATCCACTCGGCTGGGCTCATGATCCACTCAGCCGATGCCGCCGCTCACGCAGCCTCGTCCGCGCGGAACTCCTCTTCCGTGAGCTCCAGCATCGGGTGAAACGAGCCGTCGGCATGGTGCCGCTCCTGGTTCAGCACGTAATCGCGGACGCGGGGCACGTGCGACGGCGAGACGGTGAAGGCGCCGTATCGACCCTGCCACTTGAAGAGCGTGTGCAGCCGCTGGCTCGCGAGATGAGATGATGAGCCCTTCACCTGCTTCACGAAGTCCGCGACGGAGATCGTCGTAGGAAGGCGGACGAGCAGGTGAACGTGGTCCGCCACGCCGCCGAACGCGGTGACGTCCGCGCCGGCCTTGACGCACTCTGCCCGGACGCACCGGTCGATGGCCTGCAGCAGGGCGGGCGTGAGCAGCGGAGCACGGTTCCAGGTACTCCACACCAGGTGCAGGTACAATTTCGTGAACGGCTTGCGCATGGCTCCCCGGGGGCACGAAGTGAACACAGTGATGGTCGCGCCGAATTCTATGCCCCGGCCCGGAATCCGCCAGTCCGCGCAGGCGGACTTCGTGTGTTTGTTGCGGCGAATTCATTCGCTCTGTCTCTCGTGGCCCGCCTCCATTCTGGAAGCCATCCTGCCGTCCTCCCCCATGCCAGCCCCCCCCCCGATGAACCCCAACAACGCGGCGCGGCTGGCGGAGCGGGCGGCCATGCACCCGGAGCGCGCGGCCATCGTCGAGGGCTCCGGCACATCGGCGCGGCGGCTGACGTTCGGCGGGCTGGACGCGCGGGTGCGGGCGCTGGCGGCGGGGCTGGCGGCGCGGGGCATCGGGCCGGGGGATTCCGTGCTGCTCTTCGTGCCGATGTCCGCGGACCTGTACGTGGCGCTGCTCGCGTGCCTGCACCGCGGCGCCACGGCCGTGTTCGTGGACGCGTGGGCGGATCGCCGGCGGCTGGACGCGGCCGTGCGCATCGCGGATCCCAGGGGCTTCATCGGCACCCCGAAGGCGCACCTGCTGCGGCTGATCAGTCCCGCGGTGCGGCGGATTCCGGTAGCCCTGTCCGCCGGCCGCCGCCTCCTCCCCCTCACCCGCTACGAGGTGGCCGGCGCAACGGCGGACGCGGTGGCGGTGGATGGATCGGCGCCGGCGCTCGTCACCTTCACCACGGGGAGCACGGGCACGCCCAAGGCCGCCGCGCGCTCGCACGACTTTCTCTGGGCGCAGCACCGGGCCCTCGCGGGGCACCTGCGGCCCGTGGAGAGCGACATCGACATGCCCACGCTCCCCGTGTTCGTGCTCAACAACCTGGCGAGCGGCATCCCCAGCGTGCTCCCGGCGTTCGATCCGCGGCGGCCGGCGGACATCGACCCCGCGCGCATCCACGCCCAGATGCTCGCCGAGCGCGTGACGACGAGCAGCGGATCGCCTTCCTTCTACGACCGCCTGGGCCGCTGGTGCGCGGAGACGGGCCGGCGCATCCCGCTCCGCCAGCTGTTCACCGGCGGCGCGCCCGTGCTGGTCCCGCTGGCGCGCGTGCTGGACGCGGTGGTGGACGGCGATCCGCACGTGGTCTACGGCAGCAGCGAGGCGGAGCCCATCGCCGGCATCGGCGCGCGCGACATGCTCGCCACGGCCACGGCGTCGCGGGACGATGCGGATCACCCCGGCGGCCTGTGCGTGGGCCGCCCGGTGCCGCAGATCGAGGTGAAGCTGCTGCGCCCGCACGACGGGCCGATCGTGCTGGACGGCGGCGGATGGGCGGCGTGGGAGGTGGGGCCGGGCGAGGTGGGCGAGGTTGCGGTGGCGGGCGGGCACGTGCTCCCCGGCTACCTGAACGACCCC
>DATING010000709.1:0-9262 GCA_035474555.1 Longimicrobium sp.
CCGTGAGAGACTCGCGCCGGATCCTGTCAGATAACAGGTGATCCCTGTCACAAACAGAGATCCTGCCAAGAGTCGGGATCTTGTCAGTCAGAAGACAGTGATCCTGTCATATCAGACGATAGGAAGTTTGTCAGGCAATAGAGGCCTGTCCGAAACAGGGGATATTGTCAGTGGATAGTGATCCTGTCAGAGAGCAGGGATCTTGTCATTTATGTGACAAGATCGTCCCGTACGAAAGGAGAGCGATGTCCGATTCCATCCGCGTGGGCCTGATCGGCGATTACAACGCGGCCGTCCCGGCGCACCAGGCCATCCCCCCGGCGCTCGCGCTGGCCGCGGCGGCGACAGGCATCGCGGTCAGGGCCGAATGGGTGCCCACCGAGTGGATCACCGCCGACGCCCGCATCGCCGCGTACGACGCGATCTGGTGCGTGCCGGCGAGCCCGTACCGCAGCACGGAAGGCGCCCTGCGCGCCATCCGCTTCGCGCGGGAGCAGGGGCGGCCGTTCCTGGGCACGTGCGGCGGATTTCAGCACGCCGTCCTGGAGTACGCCCGCTCCGTGCTCGGCTGGGCGAACGCCGAGCACGCGGAGACCGCGCCCGACGCCGAACTGCTGGTGGTGACGCCCCTGGAATGCGCGCTGGTGGAGGCGCAGGGCGGAGTGCGCTTCCGTCCCGGGTCGCGGCTGCGGGAGGCGTACGGGACGGACGCGTCGCTGGAGGGCTACCGCTGCCGGTACGGGCTGAACCCGGCGTTCCGGGACGCGCTCACGGCTGGCCCGCTGCGCGTCGCGGCCGAGGACGATGCGGGCGATGTGCGCGCCGTGGAACTGGACGGCCACCCGTTCTTCGTCGCGACGCTGTTCCAGCCGGAGCGGGCGGCGCTGCGCGGCGAGATGCCGCCCGTCGTGGCCGCCTTCGTCCGGGCGGCGGCGGAGGCGCGGCTGCCCGTGGGCTGAGCATCCGCCGATCCTGCCGTCCATCCGCACGGGGGATCGGCGGATCGGCATGGATGGCACGGCGGCGTCGTACCGCTGCCTGTCATCACAAATCCATTACGACATCCGTACAACTCGATCACCACGGACGCGCCCGCGGCACGCATCGTTCACCACGGCTGCCGCGCCCGCACCGGCTCTCCCGCCGCGCTCCCTCCCCGCATCCCCACGATGATCCGCATGGCGACCGAGACGGTGATCAACCACCCCCTGCCGGCCCCCGCCGCCGCCGCACCCGCGCGGCGTGCGCGGATCGACAGCGTGGACCTGCTGCGTGGCCTGGTGATGGTGCTGATGCTGCTGGACCACACCCGCGAGTACGTGCACAGCGACGCCCTGGTCTTTGACCCGACCAACCTTTCGCGCACCACGGTCGTGCTCTTCCTGACCCGCTGGGTCACGCACTTCTGCGCGCCGGCGTTCGTGTTCCTGGCGGGGACGGGCGTGGCGCTGCAGCTGGCGCGGGGAAAGTCGAAAGGCGAGCTCTCCCGCTTTCTGCTCACGCGCGGCGCGTGGCTCGTGTTCCTGGAGTTCACGGTGGTGCGCCTGGTGATCACGTTCGATGTAGCCTACGGCTCGTTTGCCGGGATGCTGCAGGTGATCTGGGCCATCGGCGTGTCGATGATGGCGCTGGCGGCGCTCATCCACCTGCGCACGCGCTGGATCGCGGCGATCGGCATCTCGATCGTGGCGCTGCACAACCTCACCGATCCGCTGGGCGTGGGGCCCAATCCGGACGCGGCCGGCAAGCTCTGGATGGTGCTGCATCAGCCCGGATTCGTGCAGGTGATGGGAATGCCGTTGCTCGTGCTGTATCCGGTGCTCGCGTGGATCGGCATCTTTCTCTGCGGATACGCCCTGGGGCACGTCTACGGGTGGGATGCGGATCGGCGCCGGCGCGTGCTGGTGCGCCTGGGGCTGGGGATGGTGGCCGCGTTCATCCTCCTGCGCCTGACGAACCTGTACGGCAACCCGATCCCCTGGTCGGAGCAGAAGAACGCGGCCTTCACCGTGCTGTCGTTCATCAACACGAACAAGTATCCACCCTCGCTCCTGTTCGTGCTGATGACGCTGGGGCCGGCGCTGCTGCTGCTGGCGTGGGTGGAGCGGATGCCGCGCGGCCCGCTGGGACGGGCGTTCGTGACCTTTGGCCGCGTGCCGCTGTTCTTCTACGTGCTGCAGTGGATCGTGGCCCACAGCTTCGGCCTGGGCCTCTCGCTGGCGGCCGGCAAGCCGACTGGCCACCTCTTTGGCCTTCCCGGCCTGACCCCGCCGCAGCCCGGCTCCGGCTTCAGCCTGGGGGTGGCCTACCTGTGCTGGATCGCGGGGATCATCCTCCTGTACCCCCTCTGCCGCTGGTTCGCCGGCGTAAAGCAGCGCCGCGACGACTGGTGGCTGAGCTACCTGTGACGCGTGGATCTGGATGGAGAAGCGCTAACCACAAGTGGGCCTGATTACACTGTGTAACGAGGAGAGCGCCTGTACAAGAAGATGTGGATTGGCGGATGCGGCGGGGCCGGATAGGCGGAATTGGGCGCGGCAGGATGCGGATAGGCAGGTCGGTAGGATGTGGATGACGGTGTTGGTGTGGTGTCGGCGGAGGCCGACAGTGTGAAGTTGTAGCCGCGAATTTATTCGCTCCCGACGGGGCCAGTTCGCTCATCCATCCGTATCGTTCCGGCCTGTATCTGGCCTGTTGGACGGGCACCGACAAAAAATCGCGGGGCGCACCGGCAGCCGGTGCGCCCCGCGATCGTCATCCGCCGAGGTGAAGGATCGCTCTCCGGCCCGCCGCCATCATCCGGCCGCGGCCAGGGCGCCATCCACCGCCGCGAGGAAGTGGTCCACGTCCAGGGGCTTGGTCAGGTAGTCGCGCGCGCCGGCGGAACGCAGTCGCTCCACCTGGCGCGTGGTGGCGTCGGCGCTGATCACCAGCACGGGGATGTGCCGGGTGCGCTCGTCCGCGCGAAGCTCGTGCAGCACCACCTCGCCGGACAGGTCGGGGAGGTGCAGGTCCAGCAGGATCAGGTCGGGCCTGTGCTCGCGCGCGAGCTGGAGCCCCAGCCGCCCCTGGAGCGCCGGCACCAGGTCGATCTCCGGCCGGTCGTACAGGATGCTTTCCACCAGGTCCAGGTTGGCGAGGTTGTCCTCCACGTACAGGACGGTGCGCGCGGGCCGCACACCGCGCTCCGGCCGCGGCACCTCCGGCCGGACGGTCTCCCGGTTCAGGCGCGGGCTTTCCGTCAGGGGGAGCTCCACCCAGAACGTGCTCCCCTCGCCCACCGTGCTCTCCACGCGCAGCTGCCCGCCCATGGCCTCCACCAGCCGCCGGGAGAGCGCCAGCCCCAGCCCCGTGCCCTCCACGCCGGACCGCTCCGCGCCCAGCCGCGAAAACGCGACGAACAGCTCCCCCAGCCGGTCCTCCGGGATCCCCGGCCCCGTGTCGCGCACGCCGAGGGCCAGGCGCGCGGCGCCGTCCGCGGCCGCGGCGTGGCGCGCCAGGAGCTGCACCGTGCCGCCCGCGCGGTTGTACTTGATGGCGTTGGAAAGCAGGTTCAGCAGCACCTGCATGAGCCGCTGCTGGTCGGCGCGGACGTAGGCGTCGGTGCCGTGCGGCGCGTGCAGGGCCAGCTGCACCGGGCGCTGCTCCGCCGTGGGGCGCACGAGCGCCAGCGCCTCGTTGAGCAGCGTGGCCGCGTGCACCGGCTCCATGGAGAGCTGCTGCTGGTTCGCCTCGATGCGGGCGATCTCCAGCACCTCGTTGATCAGGTTGAGCAGGTGGCGCCCGGCGCGCAGGATGTGCTCCACGCTCCGCGCCTGCTCCGGCGCGAGCGCGTGCCGCTGCAGCAGCTGCCCGAACCCCAGGATGCTGTTCATGGGCGTACGCAGCTCGTGGCTCATGCGCGACAGGAACTCGCTCTTGGCCTCGTTGGCCGCCTCCGCCGCCTCCTTGGCCTCCTGCAGCGCCTGCTCGGCCAGCTTGCGCCCGGTGATGTCCGTCATGAAGCCGGCGAAGTACCGGCCCCCCTTGGCCGTGTACTCGCCGAAGTTGATCTCCACGGGGAACTCGGTGCCGTCGCGGCGCAGGGCGGGGACCTGCACCCCCTGCCAGGGGATGCTGCGCTCCCCCGTCATCAGGTAGCGCCGCGTCCCCGCCATGTGCCCCCCGCGATGCCGGTGCGGCATCAGCACCGTGAGCGGCTTGCCCAGCATCTGCTCCGCTGGATATCCAAAGATCCGGGACATCGCGGGGTTCACGGCCTGGATCACCGAATCGGCGTCGATGATGACGACGCCGTCCGGGTCCGCATCCACCAGCGCGCGGTACCGTTGCTCGTTCTCCGCGAGCACGGCGTTGGCTGTCCGCGCGTCTTCCAGCTGCCGCTCCAGCTCGGTGATGCGGGCCCGGAGCTCGGCCGCATCCTGCGAGCCGGGATCGGCCATGGGCGGGGTCGCGTCGGTGTGGCTCATGGCGGTGTTGGCGGACGCTGCGGAAGGCCGTGATTGCGCGGGATGGCACCGCGCGCGATCGGCGGGTGCACGGATGCGGCGGGCATCTCGGGGGACGTCGCGGGCAGGGAATGGACGGCGTGTGCCACGCGACGCTGAAGGATACCGGTGCCGCCGTCCGCGATCAAGCACCGTTGTCGCCCGGTCCAGCTCGAAGGGAGCCGCACCCGGTCCGACGGCCGTAAAACGCATCACGCGCGCGGCGTTTGACGGGAGCCCGGTGGTGCGCACGAAGGAGCCTCATCGGCCGCGTCCATGTGCTGATCGGCCTGACCGGCACCGGTGGCGGCACGATCGGCCGTGCTGACATCCACCGCTCCATCGTGGAGCCGTCCGCAAGCGATGCGTGGCTTCGCCGGTTCCGCTCATCACCGCGTGAGCATCGCCGATCACGTCGATGCCCCGCCTGCACACGCGCAGGCGGGGTTTTGGTGCAGATGAGAGGGATTGTCGATATCTGCACCCGGTTGCCCCGATCTTGCGTCCCGGAGTCGGCCTGAAAGCCGTTCGGGCCAGGCGCCGGGCCGCTCTGGTCGCCGAACAGCGACTCGTGGCCGCGCTCCGCCGATGTGGACGCGGCATCCACCTCCTCGACGCGCGAGGGTGCTTGTGACGCTAATGACGTGCAGGGAATGCGGGGGGACACTCTCGGACACGGCCGCTGCCTGTCCGCACTGCGGCGCGCCTGCGCTCGGATCGCCCACGGTGGCGCGCGCCGGCCGCGGGCACGGGTTCGTCGGCAAGCTGTACATCGCGCTGTGCTACCTTGCCGCGGCGGGGTACACGCTCATGGCGCTGCTCATCCTGGTGATGCCGCTCGCCAGCGAGGCGCGGATCCGTGAAACCGCGGAGCCCGTGCAGATCGTGGTGGGCTTTGGCGCGGTCATCCTGCTCGCGATCGCCTGCGCCCGCGGCGTGCAGCGCTTTCGCCGCTGGGGATGGTGGCTCGCCACGGGGGTATCCGCCGCCGTGGTGCTTGGCTGCGTCACCGCCATGCTGATGCCGACGGAGGCGGCGGATCCATCCAGCGTGCGTACGGGCGCGCTCTTCATCATCGCGTGCCACGTGCCCTTTCTTCTGTACTTCTGGTCTCGCCGCCGCGATTTCGGGATGGCGCGCTGATCGCGATCCGCGGGACGGGAACGCGCGCGGGGAGCACCGGCCGGTGCTCCCCGCGTTGTCATCCGCCGAGGCGAAGTTCCGTTCATCCCCCGCGGCCGTCTACCACGAACTCCGGCGCGTGGATCAGGGGCTGGCGAGCACGGTGCGGACCGCCTCCAGCACGGCGGGCCACGCGTCGGAGCCGGGCGCGATCACCTCGAAGTGCCCAGCCCCGGCAAGGCGGCGGTACTCGGCGTCGGCGCCGGCGGCGCGCATCTGCTCCACCGACGTGCGCGCCGACCCATCCGGGACCACGGGGTCGAACTCGCCCGAGATCAGCCGGACGCGGGTGCCCGGGCGCGCCAGGCTGGTGGGGGTGACGGCGCTGTAGTGGCTGGCGACCTCGCTGGGGCCGCCCCCCATCAGCCGGGTGATGACAGGAGCGCCGCAGATCAGCTCGTCGTGGCCGATCAGCGGTGCCAGCTCGAGGGGGCCGCCCAGCGCCACCGCGCCCCGCAGCCGCAGCGGCGCGTCCGCGGAGCGCACCGGGCTCCCCTCCGGCACGCGGTCGCGCAGCGCGGCCCAGCCCGCCAGGGGCGCGCCGGCCGAGTGCCCCACTGCCACCACCCGCGCGGTGTCCAGGGGAAAGCGGCGCGCCAGCTCGCGAACGTGGTCCAGGGCCGCGCCCACGTCGGTAAAGGTGCCCGGCCACCCGCCGCCGGGGTGCTCGATGCTGCGGTACTCCACGTTCCAGGTGGCGATCCCCTCCCGCCGCAGCGCGTCCGCCAGGGGGGCGTTGACGCGCAGGGTGGCGCGCGCGTCGAAGCACCCGCCGTGCACCACCACCGCCACGGGAAACGGTCCCCGCCCCGGCGGCAGCCGCAGCTCGCCGAACTGCATGGAGTCGCGCCCGTACGCGCCCCGGTGCTCGACCGTGCCGCTGGGGAGCTGCATCACCTCGTCCGGCCCCAGCAGTCGGGGCTCCTGCGCGGCGAGCGGGAAGGTGGCCGTGGCCGCGAGCGTGGCGGCGAGGACGGAACGGCGGATGGAGGACATGAAAGGCTGCGAGCGAGGGGGGCGGGGACCCGCGCGGAACGCGGCAAATATGTGCGCGTCGCGGGACGGGCGCCAGGAATTTGCGGTGGCTGTCGAAGCCTTCGGCGGGCTTGCGGCGACGATTCGGATCGGCGCGCTGAATTGAAGTGCAGGGAGCGCCAGCCGACTCCGCGCGTCATGATCTGCCGAAAGATCGCCTTCAATCCGCCGCGACTGTCTCCTCCGACTCGCCGTGCACGGTCAACGGGTCCAGCGATCGGATAGGGCGGCCGCCTGTTCGAGGACGAGATCCACGGCGCCTGGCTGCTTGTCAGGCGGATACTTCCACTTCTGGAGAGAGCGGCGGACGAGGATGCGGAGCCGGGCGCGCACGGCCTCGCGCTTTTGCCAGTCGATGGTCACGCTCTCCCGCAGCTTTTGCGTGATCTCGACGGCGAGCTTCTTCAGCACCTCGTCTCCGAGCTCCCGGACGGCGCTCTCGTTGTTCGCGAGCGCGTCGTAGAATGCGATTTCGTCAGCCGAAAGGCCGAGGTTCGCGTCACGCTCCAGCTCGGCCTGGTACTCCTTGGCCATCTGGATCAGCTCCTCAATGACCTGCGCCGTCTCGATCGCGCGATTGTGGTACTTGCGAAGCGCCTCCCGCAGCCGCTCGTCGTACTTCTTCTCCTGCACCACGTTCGTACGGCTACGGGAGCGAATTTCGTCCCGGAGCAGCTTTTCGAGCAGTTCAATGGCCAGGTTGCGGGCCGGCATGTGCCTGAGATCCTCGAGGAATTCCGGGGAAAGGAGGCCGATGTTCGGCTTCTCCAGCCCGGCCAGGGCAAAGATGTCGTCCACGCCCTGCGCGACGATGGAGTTGTCGAGGATCTGCTTGAGCGCGCTGTGTTTCTCCGCCTCCGTTCGCTTGCGCTCCACCGTGGTGAACTTGAGGATCACTGCACGGATCGCCGAGAAGAAGGCGATCTCGGTGCGTAGCTCGGCCGCGTCATCCAGGGTTGCGCAGAGCGCATACGCCGGGATGAGCGCCGCCATCGCGTCCAGAAAGCGCGTCTTTCCATCCTTCACTTCCAGGATGTGATTGGCCGCCGGCACCAGCAGCTTGAGGGCTTTCGTCTCGTAGTCGCTGTAATCCAGGCCGTGCATCATCGCGCGTAGCACGTCCAACTTTTCCCGCACGATTCCTAGTGCTTTTTCGCTGCGTTCCGTCGCGTCCCCGCGTCCCTGGGCCTCGGCATAGGTCTTCAGGGCGCTCTTCAGTTCGTTTGCGATGCCGATGTAGTCCACCACCAGGCCACCCGGCTTGTCGCGGAACACACGGTTCACCCGGGCAATGGCCTGCATCAGGCTGTGGCCCTTCATGGGCTTGTCCACGTACATGGTGTGGCACGGCGGGGCGTCGAATCCGGTGAGCCACATGTCGCGGACGATCACGAGCCGGAGCGGGTCGGTGGGGTCCTTGAACCGCTTCTCCAGCCGCTTCTTCACCTGCTTTGCGTACAGGTGTGGCTGCAGCAGCTTCTTGTCGGACGCGGAGCCGGTCATCACCACCTTGATGGCACCCTTTTCGGGATCCGGGTCGTGCCAGTCGGGCCGGAGTGCGACGATCTCGTTGTACAGGCTCGCGCAGATGTCGCGGCTCATGCACACGATCATCCCCTTGCCTTCCAGCACCTCCAGCCGCGCCTCGAAGTGCTGCACGAGATCAGCGGCCACCTGTTCGAGCCGCGGTTCGGCACCGACGAGCTTTTCCAGCGAGGCCCACTCGCTCTTGGCCTTTTCGCGGGCGGCGACATCCTCCTCGTCTTCAACGACCTCCTCCACCTCCTGGCTCAGGCGCTCGATCTCGGCCTGGTTGATGTCGAGCTTTGCCAGGCGGCTTTCGTAGTAGATGGGCACCGTGGCCCCATCGGCCACGGCATCCTGGATGTCGTAGATGCTGACATAGTCGCCGAACACCGCGCGGGTGTCCCGGTCCTGCAGTGACACGGGCGTGCCGGTGAAGCCGATGAACGTTGCGTTCGGCAGTGCGTCGCGCAGGTGCTTGGCGTAGCCATAGACGTAACGGCCCGTCCGGGAATCGAGGCGCGCGGCCGTTCCGTACTGGCTGCGGTGCGCTTCGTCCGAGATCACGACCACGTTCTCGCGGTCGGTAAGCCGCGGGTGCGCGGCTTCGCCCTCCAGCAGCGAGAACTTCTGAACGGTGGTGAAGATGATCCCGCCCGCCGTGCGCGCGGCCAGCATGTCACGAAGTTCGTCGCGGCTGTTGGCTTGTTCCGGCGTTTGCTTCAGCAACTCCGCGGCGGCGCTGAAGGTGCCGAAGAGCTGTCCATCCAGGTCGTTGCGGTCCGTGACCACCACGAGAGTAGGATTTCGCATCTCGGGCTGCTGCAGCAGCTTGCCGGCATAGAACGCCATGGTGATGCTCTTGCCGGAGCCCTGCGTGTGCCACACGACACCCGCCTTGTGCGAGCCGGGCTGCACCTCGTGGTCACGCACCCACACCGGCTCATGCACCTCCACGGCCGATGCGGGTGAGGCCGCCGCCACCAGGGTAGCCCGGACGGCCGCGCGCGCGGCGTGAAACTGGTGGTAGCCCG
>DATING010000710.1:0-14168 GCA_035474555.1 Longimicrobium sp.
TCACGCACTCACGCACTTCGGTTTCGAATGTCTGACTGGCAGGCGCTGGACGAGCGGTTCGTCTGGCATCCGTACACGCAGCACGGGCTGTTTCCGCGCGCCACACCCATCGTCCGGGGCGAGGGCGCGTATCTCATCGACGCGGACGGCAACCGGCTGCTGGACGCGGTATCGTCGTGGTGGGTGAACCTGCACGGGCACGCACACCCCGCCATCGCCGACGCCATCGCGGAGCAGGCGCGCACGCTGGAGCAGGTGATCTTCGCGGGCTTCACGCACGAGCCGGCGGCACGGCTGGCGGCGGAGCTCGTGGGGGTGCTGCCGGACGGGCTGGAGCGCGTCTTCTACTCGGACGACGGCTCCACGGCGGTGGAGGTCGCCATCAAGATCGCCATCCAGTCGTGGCGCAACCGCGGCGAGCGGCGCACCCTCATCGCGGCGCTGGACAACGCCTACCACGGCGACACCTTCGGCGCCATGAGCGCCAGCGCGCCCAGCGTCTTTACCGAGGCGTTCGGCGAGCACCTGTTCGGCGTCGCGCGCCTCCCCGATCCCACGGAGGGCGACACGCTGGCGGCGCTGGACCGGCTGATCGAGGCGCGCGGCGGGGAGCTGGCGGGGGTCATCGTGGAGCCGCTGCTGCTGGCGGCCGGGGGAATGCGGATGTACGGCGAGGACGTGCTCCGCGGCATCCGCGACCGCACGCGCGCGGCCGGCATCCCCCTGATCGCGGACGAGGTGGCGACGGGGTTCGGACGCACGGGGCCGCTGTTCGCCTGCGACCGCGCGGGGGTGGCGCCGGACCTGGTGTGCCTGAGCAAGGGCGTCACGGGCGGATTCATGCCCCTGGGGGTGACGGTGGCCACGGCGGAGCTGTTCGAGACGTTCCGCAGCCCCGACCGGCGCCTCACCTTCTTTCACGGGCACTCGTTCACGGGCAACCCGCTGGCCTGCGCGGCGGGGCTCGCGTCGCTCCGGCTGACGGTGGATCCCGCGTGCGCGGCGCGGCGGGGGGCGATCGAGGCGGCGCATCGCGAAGGGCTGGCGCGGGTCGCGTCGCATCCGCTCGTTCGCCACCCGCGGGTGCTGGGGACGGTGGCCGCGTTCGACCTGGAGGCGGGCGCGGGCTATCTTAGCCCCGTCGGCACGGAGCTGGCGGCGTTCGCGAGCAAGAACGGCGTGCTGCTGCGGCCCCTGGGCGACGTGGTGTATCTGCTGCCTCCGTATTGCGTTACCCCCGAAGAGATCGGGGGCGTGTACGGCATGATCGAACGATTCCTGGAGACACGATGATCCGCTTGGGGATCACGGGGACGGACACCGGCGTCGGCAAGACGTACGTGTCCACGGTGCTGCTCACGCTGCTGCGCCGCCGCGGCATGTCCGTCGCGGCCATGAAGCCGGTGGAAACGGGCGTCAAGGCGGACGACCCCGCCAGCGACGCCATGCGCCTGCGCGAGGCCGCCGGCGCCGGCGACGCAATCGAGGCCGTGCGGCCCATCCTGCTGGCGGAGCCGCTGGCGCCGTGGGTGGCGCTGAACCGCTCCGGCGGCACGGTGGACCTGGCCGCGCTGGACCGCGCCTACCACGGGCTGGCCGAGGGGCGCGACGCCATCCTGGTGGAGGGCGCCGGCGGGCTGCTCGTGCCCCTGACCCGCGACATGGCGTACGACGGCCTGTTCGTGGGATGGGGATTGGACCTCGTGGTGGTCGCGGGCAACCGGCTGGGCACCATCAACCACACGCTGCTCACGGTCCGCGCCGCCCACGACACGGGGCTGCGCGTGCGCGGCGTGGTCCTCAACGCGCTGGGGCCGGAGCCGGGCGGCATCGCGGAGCGCACGAACCTGGAGGCGCTGGCGGAGCTGCTGGAACCGGTGCCCGTGCTGCCGTTCCCGTGGATCCGCAAGGACCGCACGCTGGACTACGCGGCGGACATCGCGGAGGAGAACGGATTCGACAAGCTGATCGGCGCGCGCGTGGCCCCGCCGCCGGTGGTGTAGGGGGACGGCGACGGAACCGGGAACTGCGGGTTACAGGGGACAGGTTACAGGGGACAGCCAGCAACGGCTGGGGCGGATTTGCTCATCCGTGTGGGCAGAGTCCAGGGGCGGCAGGCTTTTACGGCGCCCGCTGCGCGGGCCCCCTCACCCCCCGGCCCCCTCTCCCGCAAACTGCGCGGGAGAGGGGGAGAACTTCAGCTTCCCTGATGCCCGCTTCGTGCTGGGGCTGGGGTGTACACCCTCTCCCACGCAGTTTGTGGGAGAGGGTGGGTGAGGTTTACGAACCCGGGTGAGGGCCACCGCCGGCGGCGCGCCGATACCCATCCCCCACTTTCGCACTTTCCCCACTTTCGCACCCGCAGTTCGGGGCTTGGTCCGGCGATTGCGCCGGGCCCCGGCACGCCCCGACCCCTCAGCCGATCCATGAGCCAGCTACAAAGCCGCGCCAAGACCCGCGACGCCGACGCCCCGCCGCAGTTTCCCCTGCGCGTGGCCGGCGTGGACGTGGGCAGCAACGCCATCCGCTTCCTGGCCGCGGAGTTCTCCGCGCCCGCGGAGTACCGCGTGCTGGCCGAAAGCCGCGCGTCCGTGCGCCTGGGCCACGAGGTCTTTCTCTCCGGCAAGCTGGCGCGCGAGACCATGGAGGCGGCCGTAGAGGCCATCGCCGGCTTTCGCCTGCAGATGCAGGAGCTGGGCATCGAGCACTACCGCGCCGTGGCCACCAGCGCCACCCGCGAAAGCCGCAACGGCGAGGAGTTCGTGGCCCGCGTGCGGCGCGAGACGGGCATCGACCTGGAGGTGATCACCGGCACCGAAGAGGCGCGCCTGGTCTACGAAGCCGTGCGCGCACAGGTGCCGTTCGGCAAGCGGAAGTGGCTCCTCGTGGACCTCGGCGGCGGCAGCGTGGAGGTCTCGCTGGTGGATGCTGGGGCCATCCTGTGGAGCGAGTCGCACACCATGGGCTCGGTGCGGCTGCTGGAGGAGCTGGCGGGATCCAGCGAGGAGCCGGGGCGGTTCCAGCGGCTGCTGGAGGAGTACGCCAACACGCTGCGCATTCCCGTCATCGCCAAGCAGTGGAACCCGGCGGGGCTCTGCGCCACGGGGGGCAACATCGAGGCGCTGGCCAAGCTCATCGGCGCGGAGCCGGGGCGCGGAAAGGTGGCGCGGGTGCCGCTGCCGGAGCTGCGGGCGGCCATCGACAAGCTCTCCAGCCTGTCGTATCGCCAGCGGGTGGAGCAGCTGGGGCTGCGCGAGGACCGCGCGGACGTCATCCTTCCCGCCGCCATGGTCTACGAGCGGGTGGCGACGCTGGCCGGGGTGAGCGAGATCCTGGTCCCCGCGGTGGGATTGAAGGACGGGGTGCTGGTGGACCTGGTGGACGACCTCACCACGCACGAGGCGCACGAGGTCCGCAAGGAGATGCAGGCCATCGCGGGCGCCGTGGCCCTGGGCCAGCGCTACCAGTTCGACGAGGTGCACGCGGCGCACGTGGCCAAGCTGGCGGGTTCGCTCTTCGACCAGCTGCACAAGCTGCACAAGCTCGAGGCGCCGGACCGGCGGATGCTGCTGGCGGCCGCCACGCTGCACGACATCGGCATCTTCATCGGCCACAAGAAGCACCACAAGCACTCGCTGTACATCATCTCGCAGTCCGAGGTGCCGGAGTTCACGCAACGCGAGATCGACATCGTGGCCAACGTGGCGCGCTACCACCGCAAGGGCGTCCCCGCCGTGCACCACGAGACCTTTACGCGCCTGGCCTCGGAAGACCGCGAGCGGGTGGTGAAGCTCGCCTCGCTGCTGCGCATTGCCGACGCGCTGGACCGCGAGCACCTGCAGGCCGTGCGCGCGGTAAAGGCGTCCGTGGGCAAGAGCAAGCTCACGCTGGAGGTGGTGGGCGAGGGCGACCTGCTGCTGGAGCGGTGGGCCCTGCGCCGCAAGGCCGGCCTGTTCACCGACACCTTTGGCCTGGACGTGGAGATCGCGGGCGAGAAGGAGGCGTGAGGGGGGGCAACCTCCCAGCCGAGCGAATGAATTCGCCGCAACAACTACACGAAGTCCGCCTGCGCGGACTGCACGGCTGCCTTTTTCCTCCGTAGCGAACTTCTCACCGCCGCGACGGAACGGCGCGATGACGGCGACGCGCCCGGCTCTCGCCTCGCCGCTCGGGCCGGCAGTCCGCGCAGGCGGACTTCGTGTGTTCGTTGCGGCGAATTCATTCGCTCTGCCTGGGCTGGAGGCCGCGCAGAAAGGACAGAAGCGCCGCGTTGTACGCGTCCGGCTTCTCCTGCTGGATCCAGTGGCCCCCGTCCGGGATCGTCACCGTGCCGCGGAGGTTGGGGACGAGCGCGGGCATGGCGTCCACGATGGCGCGCATCCCCGGGATGCTGAGGCCCACGTCCCGCTCGCCCGTCACGTACAGGGCCGGCACCGTCACCGGCAGCCCATCCAGCGCTGCCTGCAGCTCCCAGTTGCGGTCCAGGTTGCGGTACCAGCTCAGCGCCCCCCGAAAGCCGCTCGCCCCGAACGCCTCCGCGTATACGTCCAGGTTGGCCTCCGTGAGCCACGACGGCAGCGCGGCAGGGTCGGGCAGCGGCGCCAGCAGTCCGCCGCTCCGCGACACCATGCTGAATGGATTGGGTGTGCCGTCGCCCTCCGCGCGCGGTCCCGCATCTCCCGAGGCGGCGAACAGGATGCGGCGCAGGGCATCGCGTACGTCCCGCTCCAGCTCCGCCTCCGCCACACCCGGCTCCTGGAAGTACAGCGTGTAGAACAGCGCCTCCTCCGTGGCCGGAAAGATCTTGCCGGGCGGGAGCGGCGCCCGCGCCATCATGGGGACGGACGATGCGGCCACGGCGCGAAAGCGGTCCGGGCGCATCAACGCCGCCTGCCAGGCGAGGGTGGCGCCCCAGTCGTTGCCCACGACGACGGCATCCCGCACCTCCAGCGCGTCCAGCACCCCCACCAGATCGCCCACCAGGTGAAAGAGCGTGTACTGGTCCGCCTCCGCCAGCTGCTCGCTCTGCCCGTATCCGCGCAGGTCCGGGGCGACGGCGCGGAATCCCGCCGCCGCCAGCACCGGGAGCTGATGGCGCCAGGCGTATCCTGTTTCCGGGAATCCGTGGCACAGCAGCACCACCGGCCCTTCGCCCTGCTCGGTGAGGTGGATGCGGATCCCGTTCGCCTGCACGGTTCGCTGCGTCGCATCGTTCATGACGGTCCCCTCCGCTCGTGTGATGAGTCTCGCAACATCGTAAGTTACTTGATTGGGCGTGTCAACCATCCTAAGTAACAAACGGTGTTACGGGATTGACCCTGTCCTCTGCCCCGCCGCGTGGAGTCGTTCGTGAGATCAGACAGCCGCCTTGCCCGGATGTGCCACGTGCTGATCCACATGGGGCTGCACGGGGGGACGGAGACGTCGGAGGTGATCGCGCGGATGCTGAACACCAACCCCGTCGTCGTGCGGCGGACGATGGCGGGGCTGCGCAACCACGGCTACGTCCGCTCGGAGAAGGGCCATGGCGGAGGGTGGACGCTCGCCCGCGGGCTGGACGAGCTGACCCTGCTGGACGTGCACCGCGCGCTGGGCGAGCCCGCCGTCTTCGCGATGGGCCCCTCCACCGACCACCCCGACTGCCCGGTGGAAACGTCCGTCAACGCCGCCATCGTCGCCGCGCTGCACGATGCCGAGGCCCTGCTCCTCGCGCGCCTGGGCGACACCACGCTGGAAAGCCTGGCTCAGCACCTCCGGCCGCCTGCGTGAAAATTCGGTCGCCCGCGTGAAACCCGGGGGCGCGTTGCTGGCGGAGACTGCGCACGGGGCCGGCCTCCAGCCAAGCGAATGAATTCGCCGCAACAACTACACGAAGTCCGCCTGCGCGGACTGCAAGTCCGGCCTCTTCTCCGATGTCGGAACCCACGCCGCGTGCGACGGAACGGCACGATGCCGACGCCGCGCCGGCACCCGAATCGTGCAGGGGCCGGCAGTCCGCGCAGGCGGACTTCGTGTGTTCGTTGCGGCGAATTCATTCGCTCTGCCGGCGCCGGGCATCACCCCCCATCGGTAGACCGACCTCGGCCTCCCTCACCCCTCCCGCTTCTCCAGATCGAACGCGTACAGCACGAACGCCTCGGGCACGCCGCCGGCGGACGCGTACAGGCGATTGGCCGCGGCGTTCGACTGCTCCGTGCCCACCCACGCCGTCACGCATCCCAGCGCGCGGCCGTGATCCAGCAGCGTCGCCATCAGCCGCCGCGCGACCCCCTGGCCCTGGTGCGTGTCCGCGACGCCGACCTCGTTGATGAAGAGCTCGGCCGGCTTGTCCGGGTGCAGGTAGTGCACGCCCGACGCGAATCCCACCACCACGTCGTGATCCGTCGCCACCGCGATGTGATGCCGCGGATCGGCAAAGAACTCCGCCGTCCAGCGCGCGTCGACGTCGTGGTCGAACACGTCCGGCGCCACGCGGTCCAGCACGGCCGCCTCGCCGGGACCCAGCATGCGGATGATTACGTCCGTCGCGCTCATCTTCCCTTTTCGTTGCCCCGTGAATCGTGCGATGGCGCGGCCGCTGACCCGGCGCCACGCTTCTACCAACGCCGGATCCCGGCGGGAAGTTCCCGTACTGGGCGTGCGTCCGATGTTGGCGAGACGTATTGTTGCGCTCCGCGCTTGCGCGTGTGTGAGTCTATACCCATTTTGGTATCAACGGTGACGGAAAACAACCCAAAGCCGCTCAGATGGATAGGTTCATCAAAGAAGGACCTGCGGCGGTTTCCGGAGGAAGTGCAGCGGGTAACGGGGTACGCCCTGTGGCTGGCGCAACTGGGAGCCAAGCATACCGATGCAAAGCCACTCGCGGGATTTGGCGGGGCCGGTGTGCTGGAAGTCGTGGAGGATTACGACGGTGATACATACCGCGCAGTGTACACGGTCCGCCTGGCCGGCGCGGTCTACGTGCTGCATGCCTTTCAGAAGAAATCCCGGCATGGCGCCGCGACTCCAGCGCACGAGATGGACCTCGTACGCGCCCGGCTGAAGCAGGCAGAGCAGATTCACGCACGAAAATCGAGGGATGAAGGATGAGCAACCCGGATGAGATCGAATACGAGGAGAGCAGCGGGAACGTGTTCGCCGATCTGGGCCTGCCGGACGCGGACGAACTGCTCCTGAAAGCCGGTCTGGCGAGACAGATCAGCCTCATTCTCGAGGAGCGCGGGCTTACGCAGGCGGAGGCGGCCCGGATGCTCGGCACGCAGCAGCCAAAGGTATCGCAGCTGGTGCGCGGCGCGCTTGGCGGATTTTCGCTGGAGCGGCTGATCCGCTACCTGAACGCGTTGGGACGCGACGTGGAGATCGTCGTGCACGAGCAGCCTCGCTCGCAAGGCAGTGCCACCGTAACCATCGCAGCCTGATGACCGAAACCACGCCAGACGCCCCGCCGTCCTCCGCGCTGCTGCTGGGCGCTACGGGCCTGGTGGGCGGGCACGTGCTGGACCTGCTGCTGGCGGACCCGGCGTACACGCGCGTGACGGTGCTCACGCGGCGGCCGCTGGCGCGCATGGACAGCAAGCTGGACCAGCGCACCGCCGACTTCGACCGGCTGCGGGACCACGAGATCAGCTTCATCGTGGACGACGTGTTCTGCTGCCTGGGCACCACCATCGCCCAGGCGGGCTCGCAGGAGGCGTTTCGCCGCGTGGACCACGACTACGTGGTAGAGGCGGCGCGCCTGGCCTCGGAGCACGGCAAGCGGCGCTTCTTCGTGGTCACGGCGGCGGGGGCGAACGAGAAGTCGCGCATCTTCTACAACCGGGTAAAGGGCGAGACGGAAGCGGCCATTCGCGCGCTGCCGCTGGAGACGGCCGTCATCCTGCGCCCCTCGCTGCTGCTGGGCGAGCGCACCGACAGCCGCGCCGGCGAGTCCGTGGCGCAGCGGGTGATGCCGGCGCTGGACTGGATGCTGGTGGGCCCCATGCGCCGCTACCGCTCCATCCAGGCGTCCACCGTCGCGCGGGCCATGGTGCGGCTGGCGCGGCAGGGCACGACGGGCGTGCGCGTGGTGGAATCGGACGAGATCCAGCAGATCGGCGGGGCCTGAATGGCGGATCAGGACGACGTGCGGGGGCCGGAATCCACCAACCCGGCGGACGGGGTGCGCGAGCCCGCCGCGGGTGCACCAGCGGACGAGATGCCCGAGTTCAAGCCCATCCCGCCCGAGATGTACCAGCGGCCGGGCGGATGCGGCTTTACGGGATGCATGTACGCCGTGATGATCTTCGCGGCGCTGGCCCTGGCGCTGCTGGTGATCGGGCTGCTGACGCGCGAGTGGCTGGTGCCCCTGCCGACGCCGAAGGTGAGGTAGACCGCGAGGCGGGGCTCGGCCGCGGGGGGCGGGGGCTGTGCACAGGCCGCCCGGCGACTGAAGTCGCGGCACCGAAAACGTGATGTCGGCCTTCGCCGACAGGTCCGGCACGGGCGGGTACCTTGCGGGGCGGCTGGATCCGTCTGTGTTGTCGTTCGCAGTTGAAGCCCTGTTCGTGTCGCGCCTCGGCGCGAGACAGGGCTTACCGCTTTCCCAGCGGCGGCTTTAGCCGCTCAGGCTCGGGGAGTGCCGCCGCGACGGATCCCCCGTCTGCCGGGAATGGAACGCCGCCTCCGCGACCGATCGCTGCCCTGCTCCCGGCGGATATCCTTCCCATCGCCAACCCCCATCACACCTTCCAGTACCACCCCCGCCGGTGCATGGCCCACACGAGGCCCGTCCACAGCGCCACGAAGCAAAGCGCGAACAGCAGCGACGCATCGTGCTTCGGGAGCCACGAATCGAACGCGGCGGCAAAGATCACGTCCTTGATGGGCCGGCCGTCGCTCACCTTGACCATGTACAGTAGCCGCCCCATCACGCCGGACAGGAAGAACGCGAAGATGGCGTTCATCCCGAACCACGCGAACGGCATGGCCCAGCGCCGCCACCCGCGCACGTCCACAAGCCAGTAGCACACGGCCAGCGTGTGCATGGCCAGCCCGGCCGTGAACAGCACGTACGAGCTGGTCCACAGGTTCTTGTTGATGGGGAACGCGGCATCCCACACCAGCCCCGCCACCACGGCCGCGTTGCTGGCCAGGAACAATCCCACCAGCCGCTCCGCCGGCATGCGCTCCGAGCGCATCCACCGCCCCGCGAACACGCCCAGCAGCACGGTCGCCACGGACGGCAGCGTGCTCAGCAGCCCCTCCGGGTCCCATGTCTTCGCCGACGCCCACAGGTGGTTGGTGCCCAGCACCGTGCGGTCCACGTACGCGGCCAGGCTGCCGTCCTTAGTCAGATTGCCTGCGCCGTAGCCGGGGACGGGCACCAGCATCATCGCCGCCCAGTATCCCAACAGCAGCGCCGCCGCGATCGCCCACTGCGCCCGCGGCTTTGCGAACAGCACCACGGCCGACGCCAGCCCGAACGCGAGCCCGATGCGCTGCAACACGCCCGGGATCCGCAGGTGCGACAGGTCCAGGTTGTAGTAGGGGAACGCCGCCAGCAGCAGCCCCAATCCGATCAGGATCGCCGACCGCTTGGCCGCGCGGCCGAACAGGCGCCCCGGCGGATCGCCGCGCTCCAGCCGCGGCACCAGCGAGTTTGCCATCGACACGCCGACGATGAACAGGAAGAACGGAAAGATGAGGTCCGTGGGCGTCCACCCGTGCCACGCCGCGTGCTCCAGCGGGTCGTAGACGGCGCTCCAGGTGCCCGGGTTGTTCACCAGCAGCATGCCCGCCACGGTGAGCCCGCGGAACACGTCCAGCGACAGCAGCCGCTCCGGCCGCTGCGGCACGGCCGGCTCCACGGCGGGCACCAGGGGGCGCGGTTGGGCGACGGTGTCGGACATCGGGATTCGGATGCGCGGGGATGGCGGCCGGGATGCCTGTATCCTGACGGTGCCGGGGCGGTGGAGCAAGGCACGAGATCCACGGGGGTTCTACTGCCGTCTCACGCGGAAGCGCGGATGACGCGGAGAACTGCGGAAACGACAACGGATTGGAATCACCCAGAGGTACCAGAGGGATTGCTGTTGCTGTCTTCGACGAGGAGCGAGCCGGACCGATCGAGCCGGGCCCGCAGATCGGAGTAGATTTTGCGGGATGTGGAAAGTCTGCGCGGACTCAACCGCCGCGCCCGCCGGTCCGTTTCCATCCTTCCGGTAGCAGCATTCCCATCCTCCGGAGGCTCAATGCGAATCACCGATCACAATCCCCCGCCTGCCGAGAACCCATCCCCCGACGCACCGTCCGCCGACGCTGATCAGCCGGAGCCGTCGCCGCACGGGGGGATGGGCGCGGTGCTGCACGCGGCGGGCACCACCTTCCGCGTGTGGGCGCCGAACGCGGCGGGCGTGTCCGTCATCGGCGACTTCGACGGGTGGAGCGAGGACGGGCATCCGCTCGCGCACGAGGCGCATGGCTACTGGTCCGTGGACGTGCCGGGGGTGCGCGCGGGGGCGCGGTACGCGTTCGTCATCCGCACGCACGACGGGCAGCGGCTGCGCCGGCGCGACCCGTACGCGCGCGACCTGACCAACTCCATGGGCGACTGCGTGGTGACCGACCCCGCGTTCGACTGGGGCGACGACACGGGGTACCGCTCGCCGGAGTGGGACGACCTGGCCATCTACGAGGTGCACGTGGGCACCTTCAACGACCCGGTGCCCGGCGACAAGCCGGGCACCCTGGAAGGCGTGATCCGGCGGCTGGACTACGTGCGGGACATGGGCTTCAACTGCATCGAGATCATGCCCACCAGCGAGTTCGCCATGAGCCACTCGCTGGGCTACAACCCCGCCCACATCTTCGCCGTCGAAGAGGCGTACGGTGGCCCCGCCGGCCTCAAGACGCTCGTCAAGGAGGCCCACGCGCGGGGCATCGCCGTCATCCTGGACGTGGTCTACAACCACTTCGGGCCCAGCGACCTGGACCTGTGGCAGTTCGACGGGTGGAGCGAGAACGGCAAGGGCGGCATCTACTTCTACAACGACTGGCGCTCGTCCACGCCGTGGGGCGACACGCGGCCCGACTACCGCCGCGGCGAGGTGCGGCAGTTCATCCGCGACAACGCCCTGTTCTGGCTGGAGGAGTACCGCTTCGACGGCCTGCGCTGGGACGCCACGGGGCAGATCCGCAACGCCAGGGGCGGCAACCACGCCGGCGATGACCTGCCGGAGGGGTGGGAGCTCATCCGCTGGACCAACCGCGAGGTCAACGCCCGCCAGCCGTGGAAGCTGCTCGTCGCCGAGGACCTGCAGAGCAACCCGCTCGTCACTCGGCATCCGGACGACGGCGGCGCGGGCTTCGACAGCCAGTGGGACGCGCAGTTCGTGCATCCCGTCCGCGAGGCGCTCATCACGCCGGACGACGGCGCGCGCGACATGGGGCACGTGGCGCACGCCATCGGCTTTCGCTACGACGGCGACCCCATCAAGCGGGTGATCTACACGGAGTCGCACGACGAGGTGATGAACGGCCGCGCCCGCGTGCCGCACGACATCAATCCCACGGACGCCGCGTCCCGCGAGTCGCAAAAGCGCTCCACCCTGGGCGGCGTGCTGGTGTTCACGTCGCCGGGCATCCCCATGATCTTTCAGGGGCAGGAGTTCCTGGAAGACGGCTGGTTCGTGGATACCGATCCGCTGGACTGGCAAAAGCTGGATCGCTTTCGCGGCATCCACCTGCTGTACCGCGACCTGGTGCACCTGCGGCGCGACCTGCGCGGCACAACCCGCGGGCTGCGGGGCCCGCACGTGGACGTGCACCACACGAACCACGCGGACAAGCTCATCGCCTTCCACCGCTGGCAGGAGGGCGGCCCGCGCGACGACGTGATCGTGCTCGCCAACTTCGGCGACCGCGCGTGGGACGGGTACGCCATCGGCTTTCCACGCCCCGGCGAGTGGAAGGTGCGGCTGAACAGCGACTGGCAGGGATACTCGGACGCGTTCGGCAACCACCCGTCGCACACGGTGCACGCGGACGGCCCGCCAGAGGATGGCATGCCGTGCAGCGGCGCCGTGGGCATCGGCGCGTACACGGCCATCATCCTCTCGCAGGATTGAACGGCCAGCCACGGGAGATGCGGGGGATGCGGCTCGCTGCATCCCCTGCGTCTCCGTTCGCCGATGGATGGATGTCGTTCGATGGATGATGTTCGCGGGCGGGCACTCGCCTTGCCCCGCGACGTGGCCGATCGCGATCGGCAGAACCACGAGGAACCGGAGGGATGGGGATGGCGTGCCCGAGAATCACGTTGAACGGGGTGACGGCGGAGGTGTGGAGCTGCCTGCGGGCGCGCGCAGCGTCCATGGGCATCACCCTGCCGCCCGGGGATGCCGGCACCGTGCACCACGCCGAGGGCGACGCCGACTACGCGTGGGACGAGATCACGCGCACGCTGGCCGTGACCTTTACCCGCACCCCGGCGTGGATCAGCTGCAACGACATCGAGGCGCGCGTGCGCCACGCCGCCGGCGGCTGCGGCGCGAGCTGATCCACCTCATCCCGCGGAACGAACGGAGGGGCCGGCGCACGGTGCGCCGGCCCCTCGCGTATTCACCGCGCCGAACGGAGGGTCACGGCACTGCGCACACCTTGTCGATGTAGTACTCCTGCCCGCCGGTGGTGAAGTGCTTGATGGACCCGCCGTAGATCGTGACCTGCCCCGTGGTGCCGCCCCAGACGGGCGTGGACGTTACGTGCACGTTGCGGCCGCCCACCACCGGCGGCGCCGCGGCGATGTCGCCGATGTAGAACGCCGAGCCGTTGACGGACAGGTTCTCGTGCCCGCCCAGGTCCAGGTAGTTGAACCACACCTTGTTGGGGAGCCACCCCAGGTTCCCGAAGTAGAACTGCAGGTTGATGTTGTTGGTCCACGCCGCCTGGCCGTTGGCGAACACCACCGGGGGAAGGTCGATCTCCGCGTAGTTGAACGCGCCGCCGCCGCCCAGCCAGTGGAACGGCTGCACCAGCACGTCGATGCTGCTCTCCGTGTACACATGCTGCCCCGGCACATGGCCCACCGGACTGCCCCAGATGGTTCCCGGCGCGGGGGGCGTGAACTCCACGCACGCCGGTGCCGCCGCTGCCAGCGCCGGCCCAGCCGCGGTGGCCTGCGTCCCCGTGTCGTCTCCGCATGCGGCGGCCGCCGTGCACAGCAGCGCCGCCAGTCCCAGGTTGCGCGTCCTCGTCATGCTGCACCTCCCGTCTGGTTTGGATAGGCCGGCGAGGCGGGCCCCGCCGCGGTACGCGCTCCCGTCTCGCATTCCCGGGACCGCGCATCTCCTGCAATCGCAAGCGGACGGAAGCGGTTGCAGGATGCCGTTTTGGCCCGGATCGGCCACACTGGGCACATGCCCACTGATTGGCTGATGCAGATCGTATGCGGCACCACTGTCCCGTGCACCGGGACGCATGATCCCCGGTGGGACGTCCGGCGGCGGGCGTGGTGCGGACTGTGCGGGCGTGGCAGCCTCCGCGCGAGCGCCCCCTCCGCTCGCTGAGGCTCGCACCTCCCCCAAAAACCCCTGGGGGAGGTTGAACAACACCTTTCACCCGACGGGGTGGCGCAGCGACGAATGACTCAGGAAATCAACGCGGTGCAAACGGCATTGCGCACAGCCCCGCCGGTGCAGAGCCCCTGCGCCGCCAGGGGACACCCCGTAGAAGTATACACCCCCTCCCGCGCAGTTTGCGGGAGGGGGTGGACGAGCCTAAGCGAGGCCGGGGGAGGGCCCTCCGCCTACCGCTCGATCGGCAGGCGGACGGCGTTGCCCCACTCCGTCCACGAGCCGTCGTAGTTGCGCACGTTGGGGTAGCCCAGCAGGTACGTGAGCGCGAACCACGTGTGCGACGACCGCTCGCCGATGCGGCAGTACGCCACCACGTCGCGCTGCGGGTCCAGCCCGGCGCCCTGCTCGTACAGCGCGCGCAGCTCCTCGGCGCTGCGGAACTCGCCCGTGTCGGGGTTCACGGCGCGCGCCCAGGGCACGTTGGCCGCGCCGGGGATGTGCCCGCCGCGCATGGCGCCCTCCTGCGGATAGTCGGGCATGTGCAGCTTTTCGCCGCGGAACTCCTCCGGCGAGCGCACGTCGATCAGCTGGCCCTTGTGCTTCACGTGCTCC
>DATING010000711.1:0-4382 GCA_035474555.1 Longimicrobium sp.
GCATCGACACCGCGGCGGAGCGCATCGCGGCGGAATCGGCCGAGGCGCCGCGGACCGACGTGCATCCCGACAACCTGTCGCACGTCATCTTCACGTCGGGATCCACGGGGCGGCCCAAGGGGGTGATGATCCGCCACGCCAGCACGAACGTCCTGCTGCACTGGATGCGGGAGAACGTGTCGGACGAGGAGCGCGCGGCGGTGCTGGGATCGACCTCCATCAACTTCGACGTCTCCATCGCGGAGATCTTCGGCACGCTGTGCTGGGGCGGCACGCTCGTCCTGGTGGAGAACGCGCTGTCGCTGCCGGAGGTCGCGGAGGAGGGAATCCGCTACGCCAGCATGGTGCCGACGGCCGCGGCGGAGCTGCTGCGCGCGGGCGGCATCCCCGCGAGCGTCCATACGCTGAACCTGGGCGGCGAGCCCCTGCCCAACGACCTGGTGCAGGCGCTGTACGCGTCCACGAATGTGGTCAAAGTGGGCAATCTCTACGGGCCCACGGAGGACACGACCTACTCCACCTACTCCCTCGTCCCGCGCGGGGCGGACCGCGTGCTCGTGGGCCGGCCGGTGGCGAACACGACGGCGTACGTGCTGGATGGCGGGCTGCGGCCCGTACCCGTGGGCGTCGTGGGCGAACTGTACCTGTCGGGAGATGGACTGTCGCGCGGCTACGCGGGGCACCCGGCGCTGACGGCGGAGCGCTATCTGCCCAACCCGTCCGGGCCGGCGGGGGCGCGGATGTACCGGGTGATGGACCGCGTGCGGTGGACGCCGTCCGGCGAGCTGGAGTACTTCGGGCGGACGGACTTCCAGGTGAAGGTGCGGGGATTCCGCATCGAGCTGGGGGAGATCGAGACGGCGCTCCGCGCGCACCCCTCCATCCAGGACGCCGTCACCCTGGTGCGCGAGGACGCGCCCGGCGACCGGCGCATCGTGGCGTACCTGGTGGCGCGGCGGGGGAGGGACGTGCCGCAGGGGGTGGAGCTGCGCGCCCGCCTCAAGGAGCGGCTGCCGGACTACATGCTCCCCTCCGCCTTCGTGGTGCTGGAGGCGCTGCCGCTGACGCCCAACGGAAAGGTCGACCGCCGCGCGCTCCCGGCGCCGGACACGTCGGGGGCGGACCTGGATGACGAGGCGCCGCTGGAGGGCCTGGTGCAGGAGACGGTGGCGGAGCTGTTCTCCGAGCTGCTGCGCGTACCCCGCGTGGGCCCCCGCGCGGACTTCTTTGCCCTTGGCGGGCACTCGCTGCTGGCCACGCGGCTGGTGTCGCGGGTGCGCGAGGCGTTCGGGGTGGAGCTGCCCCTGCGGACGGTGTTCGAGGCCCCCACGGTGGAGCAGCTGTCCGCGCACGTGGAGTGGGTCCTGATGGAGGACGTAGAGGCGGACGCGGCGCCGCTCGTCCCCGTCGGGCGCGACGGGCCGCTCCCGCTCTCGTTCCCGCAGCAGCGGCTGTGGTTCATCCAGCAGCTGGACCCCGGGAACGTCGCGTACAACATGATGGGCATCACCCGCATGGACGGCGTGCTGGACGCGGATGCCCTGCAGGGTGCCGTGGACACCGTCGTGGCACGGCACGAGGCCCTGCGCACCGTCTTCATCCAGCTCCACGGCGGCCCCGTTCAGCAGGTGATCCCGGGGATGCGCATCCAGATGGACGTCCAGGACCTGCAGGCGGTGGATGCGGGGGAGCGGGACGCGGAGGTGGAGCGCCGGGCCCGCGCCGCGCAGTCCCTCCCCTTCGACCTGGAGACGGGGCCGCTGCTGCGCGCCTCGCTGCTGCGGCTGGCGCCGGAGAGCCACGCGCTGGTGCTGGTGATGCACCACGTGATCAGCGACGGCTGGTCGCGCGGGGTGATCGTGGCCGAGATCACCCGCGCGTACACGGCGCTGGTCCAGGGCGAGGAGCCGCAACTCCCCGCGCTCCCCATCCAGTACCCGGACTACGCCGTGTGGCAGCGCGAGCGGCTGCAGGGCGCCTTCCTGGCCGAGCAGCTGGACTACTGGCGGGGGGCGCTGGCCGGCGCGCCCCCCGTGCTGGCCCTGCCCACGGACCATCCGCGCCCGCCCCTGCAGTCGTTCGCCGGCCGCGCGTACCGCTTCGACCTTCCCGCGGGGATCGAGGCGCCGCTGCAGGCGCTGGCCCGCGAGGAGGGCGCATCGTTCTTCATGGTGCTGATGGCGGCGTTCAAGACGCTGCTGCTGCGCTACACGGGGCAGGCGGACCTCGTCGTCGGCACGCCGGTGGCCAACCGCGGGCGGCAGGAGACGGAGGGGCTGGTGGGCTTCTTCGTGAACATGCTGGCCCTGCGCACACAGCTGGCGGGGGACGCGACCTTCCGCGAGACGCTGCGCCGCGTCCGCGAGAGCGCCCTGGGTGCCTACGCGCACGACGAGGTGCCCTTCGAGCGGCTGGTGGAGGAGCTGGGGATCGAGCGCAGCCTGAGCCGCAACCAGATCTTCCAGGTGGTCTTCCAGATCGACGAGTTCCCCGGCGGCAAGGCGGCGCTGCCGGGGGTGGAGATGGCGACCGTGAACGTGGACGCGGACACGTCCACCTTCGACATGACCATGGCCGTGGCCCGGGAGGGTGGCGAGCTCATCGGCCGGCTGGAGTATTCGACGGCGCTGTTCGATCCGAGCACGGCGGAGCGGATGGCGGCGCACCTGAACGAGCTGCTGCGCGGGATCGTCGCGGACCCCGACGCGCCCGTCTCGCAGCTTCCGATGATGACGTCGGGGGAGCGCGCGCGGATCGCCCGGTGGAACGCCACGGACCGCGACTACCCGGCGGCGCACGTGCACGCGCTGATCGCGGCGCAGGCCGCGCGCACGCCGGACGCGCCGGCGGTGGTGCACGAGGGGCGCGTGCTCTCGTACGGGGCGCTGGACGCGCGCGCCAACCGCCTGGCGAACCACCTGCGCCGCCTGGGCGTGGAGACGGAGACGCGGGTGGGCGTGTGCCTGGAGCGCACGCCGGAGCTCATCGTGGCCCTGCTGGCCGTCTACAAGGCGGGGGGCGCGTACGTGCCGATGGACCCCATGTATCCGCGCGAGCGGCTGGGCTTCATGGTGGAGGACGCGGCCGTGCGCCTGGTCCTCACCTCCACGGCGCTCGCGGACCGGCTTCCCGCCGGGGTGGAGCCGCTGCGCCTGGACGCGCTCGCCGAAGTGATCGCGGCGGAATCTGCCGAGGCGCCGCGGGTGGAGGTCGATCCCGAGAACCTGGCGCACGTCATCTTCACCTCCGGGTCCACGGGGCGGCCCAAGGGGGTGATGATCCGCCACTCCAGCGCCGCCGTGCTGATGCAGTGGCTGGGGGAGACGGTGACGGACGAGGAGCGCGCGTCGGCGCTGGCCTCCACCTCCGTGAACTTCGACGTGTCGGTGGCGGAGATCTTCGGGGCGCTGTGCTGGGGCGGAAAGCTCGTGCTGGTGGAGGGGCCGCTGGACCTGCCGCGCGTGGCGGACCAGGAGATCCGCTACCTGAGCATGGTCCCCACGGCGGCGGCGGAACTGCTGCGCTCGGGCGCCATCCCGCCCAGCGTGCGGACGCTGAACCTGTGCGGCGAGGCGCTGCCCAACGACGTGGCGCAGGGGCTGTACGCGCTGGGGACGGTGAAAAAGGTGGGCAACCTGTACGGGCCCACGGAAGACACGTCGTACTCCACCTACTCGCTGGTGCGGAACGGCGCGGACCGGGTGCTGGTGGGGCTGCCCCTGGCCAACACGCGGACGTACGTGCTGGACGATGCGTTCCGGCCCGTGCCGGTGGGGATCGTGGGCGAGGCGTACCTGGCCGGCGCCGGGCTGGCGCGCGGATACGTGGGCCGGCCGGCGCTGACGGCGGAGCGCTTTCTCCCCGATCCCTTTGGCCCGGCGGGATCGCGGATGTACCGGGTGATGGACCTGGTGCGCTGGACGGACGCGGGCGAGCTGGAGTACTTCGGCCGGACGGACTTCCAGGTGAAGATCCGGGGCTTCCGCATCGAGCTGGGGGAGATCGAGACGGTGCTCGCGGCGCACCCCGGCGTGCGCGAGGCCGTGGTCACGGCCTGGGACGACGGCACGGGGGAGCGGCGGCTGGTCGCCTACGCCACGCCGCCGGCGGAGGGGGAGGCGGCGTCCGGGCCGGAGCTGCGGCGGTGGGCGGCGGACCGACTGCCGGAGTACATGGTGCCGTCGCTGTTCGTGGCCATCGACGCGCTGCCGCAGACGCCCAACGGCAAGCTGGACCGCCGCGCGCTCCCCGATCCGGGGCCGGCGCGGCCGGAGCTGGAGGTGGCGTACGTGCCGCCGCGCAATGACCTGGAGACGACGATCAGCCAGGCGTGGCGCGAGGTGCGGGGGGTGGAGCGGGTGGGCATCCGCGACAACTTCTTC
>DATING010000712.1:0-4789 GCA_035474555.1 Longimicrobium sp.
CATCGGCAACCGCCGCGCGGACGATGCGGGCTGACCCCCGCCACCCCCGCGCGCGCCGGGTCGGATGATGCGCCCCGCCCGGCTCCGGCCGCCGGCGTGGCTCGTCCTGTCCGCCGTCCTGGGGCTCGTCCTGTGGGCGGCCACCAGCGACGGGCAGGCGGCCAACCCGTTCCGGGGGCAGCGCCTGTACGTGGACCCGGGATCGCCCGCGCGCCGGCAGGCCGTGGCGTGGCAGCGCTCGCGCCCCGCCGACGCCGTGCACATGCGGCGCATCGGCGACCAGCCGCAGGCCATCTGGCTGGGCGACTGGACGCCCAACATCCGCGGCGAGGTGGACCGGCTGATGACGGCCATCGCGCAGGCGCGCGCCATCCCCGTCTTCGTGGCCTACAACATCCCCAGCCGCGACTGCGGCCTGCACTCCGCCGGCGGCGCGCGCGGCGGCGACGCCTACCGCCGGTGGATCCAGGATTTCGCGCGCGGGCTGCGCGGGCGGCGCGCCATCGTCATCCTGGAGCCGGACGGCCTGGCCTCCATGGACTGCCTTCCCCTGCGCCTGCGGGCGGAGCGCACGGCCCTGCTGCGCGAGGCCGTGCAGACGCTCACGGCGGGCGGCGCGGCGGTGTACATCGACGCGGGGAACGCCAACTGGCGGCAGCCGGGGGAGATGGCGGAGATGCTGCGCGGCGCCGGCATCGACCGGGCGCAGGGCTTTGCGCTGAACGTATCCAACTTCCACAACCTGCAGGTGAACGTGGCGTACGGCGAACGGCTGAGCCGGCTGGTGGGCGGCAAGCACTTCGTCATCGACACCAGCCGCAACGGCCGCGGCACGCCCGTGGTGGGCGACTGGTGCAACGCCCGCAACCAGGCCCTGGGCCGCGCGCCGACGACCAACACGGGGCACCCGCTGGCGGACGCGTTCCTGTGGGTCAAGACGCCCGGCCAGTCCGACGGCGTGTGCAACGGCGGCCCGCGCGCGGGCGAGTGGTGGCCCGACTACGCCCTGGAGCTCAGCCGCGCCGCCGAGTCGCTGGGGAGCATGCTGCCGCGCTGACGGCCGCGGATGCGCGTTGTGCATGCGTTCTAAGAGGGCTAAGCCGAGTTCTTTCGTAAGCTGCACCGGACCGTGTTACTAACCAATCCGATCTCATGGCTCAAGCACCGCAACCGCTCGTAGATGACATCTTAGTGGGGCGTTGCCTACCGTTCATCGGGGCAGGGTTCTCAATGAACGCGTTTCTTCCCAACGGTGGAGTGATGCCTGACTGGGGCGGCCTGACCCGTGCCCTCGCATCGGTGGCCGGCGTTGATCCCCAATTGGATGGCCCTACCGTGGCTGGCGCCTACGAGCGACTTTTTGGCCGAGTTCAGCTTATTGAGGCAATACGCCGCGCCTTGCATTCGGACGAGGCAGAGCCAGGGGAAGCCCATACGATTTTCGCCCAGTTGCCGTTCGACTCAGTGTACACGACCAACTTTGACCTCTTGCTAGAGACAGCGTACGGGCAAGCGCGCAGGCCGTTTCGCTCACTTGTTGGTGAGAAACAGTTACCATTCCACGGAGGGAGCCTGACTGTAAGCATCGTCAAAATGCATGGGGACCTGCGCCACGAGGAGCACATCATTGTGACTTCGGACGATTACGAATCATACCTAGAACACTACCCAATCATTGCAACGCACCTGTCAGCTCTGTTAATCACCAGGACGGCTTTCTTCATCGGCTACAGTCTCACTGACCCCGACTTCCGGAACATTCGAGACGTGGTACGGTCGAGACTCGGGAAATTCGAACGTATGGCCTATGTGATTACTTTCGACGCCACAGACGAGGAGATAGAGAATCGCCTGGATGATCGAATCCATGTGATCAGTCTTAGCACTGAAAGCGGTCTGTCTCGTGACATGCTGTTAGCTAATTTCTTCAAAGACGTGCAGTCGCGCCTCGATGTCGAAGCAGGAACTCGATTCCGTGCTGCTCATCCAGCAACGTTCGAAGCAATTGATGCTAGCGTACTCGAAGAGTCTACTCGGGAAACAGACGCATCGGCACTCTTGGCTAGCTCGTCGAACCTATGCTTTGTCATGATGCCCTTTCGTCCTGGGCTCGACCATGTCTATGCTGACCTGATCAGACCTGCGGCCGAAGCACTGGGACTCACCGTTCTTCGTGCGGATGAAATGTCAGCTCCTGGAGCTATCACGGAGCAGATTCGCGTTGCGATCCAGCAGTCGCGCGTCTGCATTGCCGACCTGACGGGCAAGAACCCTAACGTCTTGTATGAGGTCGGTATTGCGCACTCTTTAGGCAAGCCAACATTACTACTTACCCAAGAGTTCTCCGATCTACCGTTCGACATGCAAGGACTACGAGTCATCAGATACAGCGACGATCTGAGCGACATTCTCCCTGTTCGAGAGGTTCTTGAGCGTGGGTTGCGAATCGTGCTCGGTGAGGATCGCATGGATGAGATGTCGCGGTTGATTGATGCCGGATCTTACCGGGCCGCAGTGGCGATGCTCGGTGTTCTCTTGGAGCATGAAATGCGAAGCCTTCTCGAGCGGAAACCTGTGGCTAGTCCTGTGATAATCCGGTACCGAGGATTGGGTCAGACCTTAAAGGTACTTATGGAGGGGGGGCTCATCGACCCCGATGATGTACAATCACTGCGAAAGGTGGTCGAGATCCGGAATCGAGCGGTGCACAGCTTGGAAGAGCCTTCAGCGGCAGATGCTTTCTTCGTATTAGATACTGTTCGTGGCTTCTACGCTAAATACTCGGATCAATAGCTGCTGTGCACGCATCGTTTCCAAGCGTCGTTCGACATTGCCGCCCCGCGCGCATCCCCCCCGTCCGCCGAAGCCGAGAAAATCCCATGACCCCGCGCATCCTTCTTCTCCCCGCGCTCTGTGGACTGCTCGCCCTGGCGCCGTCCGCAGCCCGCGCGCAGGTATCTGGAGCCGGGACGCCCTCGCCCTCAGCCGGAGCTGAGCGGCTCGCAGCACTGAGCGCCGCGTTTCCGGAGATCGACCGGCTGATGAGCGACTTCGCGGAGCGGTCGCGGGTGCCGGGGTTCGCGTACGGCATCGTGGTGGACGGCCGGCTGGCGCACGTGCGGACGGCGGGGATCCGCGAGCTCTCGTCGCGCGCGCCGGTGGACACGGGGACGGTGTTCCGCATCGCCTCCATGACCAAGAGCTTCACCGCCGTCGCCATCCTGCAGCTGCGCGACGCGGGAAAGCTCTCGCTGGACGATCCCGCCGAGCGCTACGTGCCGGAGCTGGCCGGGCTCGCGTATCCCACCCGCGACGCGCCGAAGGTCACCGTACGCGACCTGCTGTCGCACTCCGCCGGCTTTCCCGAGGACAACCCGTGGGGCGACCAGCAGCTCGCGGCCACGGACGAGGAGATGTCGGCCATGATGCGCGCCGGCATCCCGTTCTCCACCTCGCCGGGCACGGGTTACGAGTACTCGAATTTCGGGTTCGCCATCCTGGGGCGCATCGTGGCCAACGTGTCGGGGATGCCGTACCCGCGCTACATCACCGAGCGCGTGCTGCTGCCGCTGGGGATGACGTCCACCACGCTGGAGGCCGCCGACGTGCCGCCCGGCCGCCTGGCGCACGGCTACCGCCTGCGCGACGGCGAGTGGATCGAGGAGCCGCCGCTCCCGGACGGCGCCTTTGGCCCCATGGGCGGGATGCTGACCTCCGTGAGCGACCTGGGGCGCTGGGTGGGCTTCATGCTGGACGCGTGGCCCGCGCGCGACGAGGCGGAGACCGGCCCCCTGCGCCGCGCCTCCGTCCGCGAGATGCAGCAGATCGCGCGCTACAACGTCGCCACGGCCGTGCGCGACACCGCGGCGGGCACCCTGTCGCTGACGGCGCGCGGCTACGGCTACGGGCTGGACGTACGGCAGACGTGCCTCTTTCGCATCCTCGTCTCGCACAGCGGCGGCCTGCCGGGCTACGGCTCGCTGATGCGCTGGCTGCCGGAGCACGGCGTGGGCATCGTGGCGATGGGCAACCTCACCTACACCGGCTGGGGCGGCGTGATGGACCAGTCGTTCGCCGTCCTGTCCCGCACGGGCGGGCTGGTGCGCCGCGCGCCGGTGCCCGCCCCGGTGCTGCTGGAACGCCAGGCGCAGGTGTCCAGCCTGGTGGCGCGCTGGGACGACGGGCTGGCGGACAGCATCGCCGCCATGAACCTGTTCCGGGACGAGCCCCGGGAGCGCCGGCGGGTGGCCATGGCGGAACTCCTGCGGCAGGTGGGCGGCGAGTGCCGCGCCGAAGGCCCGCTGCACGCGGAGAACGCGCTGCGGGGAAGCTGGCGGATGCGGTGCCGGGACGGCGACCTGCGCGTGTCCATCACCCTCGCGCCCACGGTGCCCGCCGGGGTGCAGTTCCTGGACGTGCGGCGCATGGCCCGCGACGAAACCTTCGCCCCTGCGCCGACGTGCCGGTGACGGGTCGGCTGATCGCCGCGGTTGGTGTCGGCGGAGGCCGACAGTGTGAAGTCGTAGCCGCGACTTCAGTCGCTCGTGCGTTCCGGCCGGGATGCCGAATGCACTGCCGGTGACCGTGCCCATCACCCCGCCCACCATCCGCCCCCTCGCGGCGTCGGACCCCCCGGTGATCGCGGCGGCGTTCGCGGCGATCGGCTGGTCCAAGCCGCGCGAGCAGTACGAGCGCTACCTGGCGGCCCAGGCGGCGGGGCGGCGCCACGTGTGGGTGGCGTACGTGGGGGAGGCGTTCGCCGGGTATGTGACGCTCAGCTGGGAATCGT
>DATING010000713.1:0-2710 GCA_035474555.1 Longimicrobium sp.
AAAATCATGAATGCACAATCAATCAGAGAATCGGGTATGATATCCGTCGCTCCCCGCCCGTGCCGCGCCTGCCTGGTCGCTCCTCTTCCGATCGCTCTGCTCCCGACCGCTCCCGCCCTTTCCCGCATCGTGGCAAACGGAAGCGCCCCGCCCGGATCTCTCCCGGCGGGGCGCTTTCGTATCTCAAGCCGTTACATCAACCGATCACCATCCTGCCCGCCCGATCAGTCGCCGAACGTCGGCTCGGGCTGGCCCAGGCCGCCGAGGCCGGGCTTGGGCTTGGCCACCTTCGGCTCCGCGGCCTCGCGCGGCTTGCGCTTGAAGCCGCGCGCCACCCATCCGCCAAAGTCGTCGAAGTAGGTGTAGGCCACGGGCACCACCACCAGCGTGAGCAGCGTGGAGGTGATCAGGCCGCCGATCACCGCGCGGGCCATGGGGGCGCGGAACCCGCCGCCCTCGCCCGCCCCGATGGCGATGGGGAGCATGCCGAAGATCATGGCCGCCGTGGTCATCACGATGGGGCGCAGGCGCACGCGCCCGGCCTCGATGAGCGCCGTCCGCCGGTCCTCGCCGGCCTGTCGTCGCTCGTTCGCGTTGTCCACCAGCAGGATCGCGTTCTTGGTCACCAGCCCCATCAGCATGATGACCCCGATCATGCTCATCATGTTGAACGTGTCGTCCGTCATCAGCAGCGCCAGCAGCACGCCGATGAGCGACAGCGGCAGCGACAGCATGATGGCGAACGGCTGCGTAAAGCTCTCGAACTGGCTCGCCAGGATCAGGAAGATCAGGATGATGGCCAGCAGGATGCTCTCGAGCACGAAGCCCATCGTCTCCTGCAGCTGCTCCGTCTCGCCGCCCATGGTGACCGTGTACCCCGCGGGCAGCTTCATCTCGCCCAGCGCGGCGGTGATGGCCGCCGACGCCTCGGAGATGCTGCTCTCCGGGCCCACGCCGGCGCCCACGGTGCCCACGCGCTCCAGGTCCTGCCGGTCGATCTGCGCGGGGGCCACGCCCTCGGCCACCTGCGCCACCTGGCCCAGCGGCACCGTGGCCCCCTGCGGCGTGGCCACGGGGAGCGAGGTGATGCTCTCCAGGCTGGTGCGGCGCTCCGGCGCCAGCTGCACCACCACGTCGCGCTCCTCGCCCGTGGGGTCCTCCCACGTGGTCGCCGTCTGCCCCGCCAGCAGGGGACGGACGGTGCCGGAGATCTGCCCTACGTCCAGCCCCAGCTCGTTGGCCAGCTCGCGGTTCACGTCGATGCGGAACTCCGGGCGCGGCGCGCTCAGCGAGGTCTGCACGTCCACCACGCCGGGGATCTGCCGCATGCGCTCCGCCACCTGCGACGAGAGCGCCGACAGCTGCGTCACGTCGGGCCCGCGCAGGTTCACCTGCAGGGGCTGCGTGGGCCCGCCCAGGCCGCCCGCCTCCACCACGGCGATGGTGGCGCCGAACAGTGACGCCAGCTTGGCGCGCGCGTCCACCATCAGCTGCTGCTGCGAGCGGTCGCGCTCCGCGGACGGCACCAGGTCCACGTAGACGTTGCCCGCCGTCACCGTTCCCGTGACGCCCGCGCCCACCGTGGTGTAGGTGAAATCCACGCCCTCCAGCGTGCGCAGCGTGGCGCCGATCTCGTTGGCCTTCTGCGCCGCGTACGCCAGCGACGAGCCCTCCGGCGTCTCGAAGCTCACGTTGAACGCGCTCTGGTCCTGCTCCGGCATGAACCCGCCGCCGATGAGCGGAAAGAGCATGAAGCTGCCGAAGAACGCGCCCGCCGCGATGAGCATGGTCATCACCCGGTGCCGCAGCGCCCAGCCGATGACGCCGCGGTAGCGGTCCGCGCTGCGGTCGAACCAGCGGTTGAAGCCGGCGATGCCGCGCGTGAGCGGGTTGCCGCCGGCGTGCGACGGGTCGTGCGGGTCCACGCCCCACCACGCCGACAGCATGGGCGTCAGCGTGAACGAGACGAACAACGACACCAGCACCGCGAACGCCACCGTCATGCCGAACTGGTAGAAGAACCGGCCGATGATGCCGCCCATGAACGCCACGGGGACGAACACGGCCACGATGGCCAGCGTGGTCGCCATCACCGCCAGGAAGATCTCCGACGTGCCCCGCCGCGCCGCCGTGAAGTAGCCTTCGCCTTTTTCACGGTGCCGCACGATGTTCTCGATGACGACGATGGCGTCGTCCACCAGGATGCCGATGGAGAGCGAAAGCCCCATCAGCGTCAGCACGTTGAGGGTGAATCCCAGCGCGTCCATCAGCATGAACGCGCTGATCACCGACACCGGCAGCGCCAGCGAGGTGATGGCGGTGGCCTTCCAGTCGTTCAGGAAGAGCATCACCACGATCACGGTGAGGATGGCGCCCAGCACCAGCTCGTGGATCACGTCGTCCACGGACTGGCGGATGTTGATGGAGTTGTCGCGCACCATCGTGAGCTGCGCGCCCGCGGGAAGCTCGCCCTGCAGCTTCGCCATGGCCTCCTTGACCCCGTCCGCCACCTCCACCGTGTTGGCGCCGGACACCTTGAGCACGTCCAGCGACACGGCGCGGCGGTCGTCCACCAGCGCGACGGAGCGCTCCTCCTCGGTGGCGTCCTCCACCCTCGCCACGTCGCCCAGCCGCACCGTCCTGCCGTCGCGGCTGGCCACGATCACGTCGTTGAACTGCGCGGGATCGGTGATGCGGCCGGTGACGCGCA
>DATING010000714.1:0-1788 GCA_035474555.1 Longimicrobium sp.
GCGACAGCACCGTGTAGAGCTTGGGCTGGCCGAAGTCGTTGCGGGCCGCGTTGCCCTGGAGCAGCCCCACGTTGAAGCCCACCGCGTACGGCCAGATGCCGGGGCAGACGATGCAGGCGCCCAGCGTGTGCCGCTCGTCCACGGTGGTGTCGCCCTCCGCGCCCTGGCCGGGCGGGGGCTTGGCGCCATACACGTGCTGGTCCTGCTTCGTCTGCTCCTCGTCGGACATCACCCACGTGTCCGTCGCCTCGATGTCCGGCACGGTGGAGCCATCCGGGCAGATGATGGGCACCGCCCGCCCGTGGTCGTGCGCCCACGAGTTGCGTCCGGACACGGTGGTGTAGTTGGACGAGTCCATCTGGCTCGCGGAGCCGTAGCGCTTGAAGGACGGATTCTGCGCGGCGCCGCCGGTGCCGAAGCCCGCGCTGCCCGACTCCCGGTTGTGCACCCACGTCCAGCCCAGGCTGCCCATGGTGGCACTCAGGTTGACGCGGCCCTGGTTGCCGCCGGTCGGCAGCACCGCGCCACTGGTGGCCGGCACCGTGCCGTCGCGCACCTGATCCATCAAGTCGCCGTAATCCAGCGAGCCGTTGCCCCCGTTCACTTCCGCCAATGACTTGCGGTCACCCTCGGGGAGGGCGCGCAGCTCCGGGTTGACCTCCCAGGCCATGCGCGCGGCGAGCTGCTGCCCCATCAGGTGATTGCCGAGCAGCTTGCCGTACAGCGCCAGCTGCGCCCGGTACATGGCGCCCGCGCGTCCCTGGAGCTGCTGCACCTGGGTGGCGGCCGCCTCGTCGAGGCTGGACCACTCCGCCGTGGGAATCGGGCAGGGGCCGTGCATCATCGCCGCGTACTGCTGGCTGCCGTAGCTGATGAGGGATTGGGTGCCGGCCATCGCCACCATGTGAGCGATCTGCGCGCGGTTCATCACCGCGATGGCGTTGAACGTGCGCGCCACCGACACCGCCTGGCTGTAGGCCGCCGCGTCCGCCGCCATCTGGATTTCCACGCGCTCCTTGGCCCGCATGCCAAAGCCCAGCGTCATGAGCACCATCAGCGTGAGCAAGAGCAGCGTGAGCGCGAACAGGACCATCGCCTGTCCCCGGTCGCGTCTCAAAAGGAGTGCAGACGGCATGCGGCACCTTCCTGGAAATGGGTGGCCTTCACCGGCGTCATCATCCGCATGGCCGCGTGCACCTGGATGGGGAACAGGAAGTGGCCCTGCTCGCTCCATTCCACCATCCGCTCGCCCAGGTCTCCCCCGGGCCAGCTGTCCGACGGCAACGCCACGCCGTCCTCGTCCCAGCCCCCCGCGTTCTTCTGCGCGGGCATGAGCGGATTGGCGGCCGTGTAGCGCTTGAGCTTGAAGTGGGCGAGGAACATGCGGTTCAGCACCCAGTCCGCGAACGGAATGCGCATGTAGTACCAGGCCACCATGCGGATCTCGAGCGTGCGCCGCCGCAGCGCCGCGGCCGAGTCCGTGGGCGCGTCGAACAGCAGGTCCTCGCCTCCGGACAGCCCGCGCACCCAGCCCACGTTCGGCGACTCGCGGACGATCTCCACCATGGGGCCCTGGGAGAAGAGCTCCCCGGACGAGCCGCGCACACGCATGCGGTTGTCCCGGCGCTCCCGGAAGGCCTCCGCCAGCTGCGTGCCCGACGTGGTGGACGCCACCGTGGGCAGCATCGTCACCAGGGCCGCGTGCGTCATCACCTGGCAGCTGGCGTGATTGAGGCTGCCCGCGCGCACCGCCCGGTACACCGCCACCTCCGCCAGGATGCGCGCCTG
>DATING010000715.1:0-6364 GCA_035474555.1 Longimicrobium sp.
GGCCAGGACCTTACGAAGGCGCTCCTGCTTTTCGGCGCGCGACAGTCCGGCGACGGTATCGTTCGGTATGGTCATTCCCGGGTACTCAGGGTTCGTTGCTCAAAAGGCGGTCCAGCTCGTCGTCGGACAGGTCCTCGAGGACGGAGAGCAGGCGGTACGGATTGGATCCGGAGCTCTCCGGCTGCTCGCCGGCGAGGTCGGTACGGCCGGTCAGGTCGATGGACGGTTCGTCCGCGACAAATTGGGCGAGCCCCTCGACCGTCGGGGACTCGAAGATCGCGCGCACGCTGAGGTCGCTGCGCAGCACCTCGCGGATGCGGGCAACCACGCGGGTGGCCAGGAGCGAGTGGCCGCCCAGCTCGAAGAAGTTGTCGCGCACCCCCACCCGCTCCAGGCGCAGCACCTCGGCCCAGATCCCCGCCAGGACCTCCTCCACCCGCGTGCGGGGCGCCTCGTACGCGCCCCCGGCCGGCTCGTACTCCGGCGCCGGCAGCGCAGCGCGGTCCAGCTTTCCGTTGCGGGTCACCGGCAGGGACGGCAGGCACACGATGGCGCTGGGGACCATGTGCTCGGGGAGACCGGCGCGCAGGTGCTCGCGCAGGCCCTGGATCTCCACCTCGCCCGCCACGTACCCCACCAGCCGCCAGTCTCCGGGCGATTCCTCGCGGGCCACCACGGCGCACTCGGTAATCCCGGGATAGCGGCGCAGGGCGGCCTCGACCTCCCCCGGCTCGATGCGGAAGCCGCGGATCTTCACCTGGTGGTCCACGCGGCCCAGGAAGTCCAGCGCGCCGTCGTCCAGCCAGCGCACCCGGTCACCCGTGCGGTACATCCGCGCCCCCGGCTCGGGGGCAAACGGATCGGGGATGAAGCGCTCCGCCGTCAGGGCGGGGCGGTCCAGGTACCCCCGCGCGAGGCACACCCCGCCCAGGAGCAGCTCTCCCTGCACACCCTGCGGGACGGGGGCAAGGTGCCCGTCCAGGGCGTACACGCGCGCGTTCGTGATCGGCGTTCCGATGGACGGGAGCGGGGGCCAGGCCTCCGCGGATCCCTCCAGGGTGAACGCGGTGACCACGTGCGTCTCCGAGGGGCCGTACTGGTTGTGGAGCGGCACGTCCAGCGCGCTGAACCACCGGCGGATGGGCTCGGTGATCCGCAGCGCCTCGCCGGCCGTCTGCACCTCGCGCAGGGACGCGGGCGCACGGCCGGCCGTGACGGCGTGCTCGGCCACCAGCTGCAGCATCGCGTACGGGAGGGAGAGCCGCTCCACCCCGTGCCGCTCGACCAGGTCCAGAAGGGCCGAAGGGTCGTGCCGCGCCTCTTCGCCGGCGATCACCAGGCGTCCCCCCGTGCTCCAGGTGGTGAAGGTCTCCTGGAACGAGACGTCGAAGCCGAAGCTGGCGAACTGGAGCGTGGCCGCCGCGCGGGGCCGCTGCCCGTCCGGCTCCTGCCAGGCGACCAGGTTGACGAGGGGGCGGTGCGGCATGGCCACGCCCTTGGGCCGGCCCGTGGAGCCGGAGGTGTAGATGACGTAGCACAGGTGGTCGGGGACGAGCCCCGCGCGCGCGGGGTTCGCCGGCGAATGGCTGGCCCACGAGTGCGCCTGCGCGTCGAGGTCGATGACCGTCACCTCGCTCCCCGCGAACAGCTCGCCCGACACGCCCTGCGTCAGCAGCACCCGCGGGCTGCTGTCGGCGAGCATGAAGCGCAGGCGGTCCGCCGGGTACCCGGGGTCGAGGGGCACGTACGCGCCGCCCGCCTTGAGGATGGCCAGCAGCCCCGTCACCATCTCCACGCCGCGCTGCGCGCAGATCCCCACCCGCACGTCCGGTCCCACGCCGTGCTCCCGGAGGCGGTGCGCCAGCCGGTTGGCCCGCGCGTTGAGCTCCCCGTAGGTCAGCTCCGTCTCCCCGGCGACCACCGCCACCGCGCCGGGCGTGCGCTCCGCCTGCGCCTCGAACAGCTCGTGGCTGCACCGGTCCGCCGGGTAGTCCGCCGCCGTGTCGTTCCACCCGTCCACGATCTGGCGGCGCTCCGCCGCGCCCATCACCTGCAGCTGCGAAAAGCGCGGGGGGGCGTCGCCCGCCACCTGCTCCAGCACCTGCCGCAGGTGTCCCAGCATCCGCACGATCGTGCCGCGTTCGAACAGGTCCGTGCCGTACCGCAGCACCGCCCGCAGCCCGCCGGGCTCCTCGAAGAACGCCAGGTGAAGGTCGAACGGGGTGGTCTGCACCTCCGTCGCCACCCGCTCGATGCGCATCCCCGGGATGTCCGCGCCCGTGCCGCCGGCGCTGCCCAGGGAGAACAGCACCTGGAAGAGCGGCGAGTGGCTCAGGCTGCGCTCCGGCTGCAGCTCCGCCACCAGCCGCTCGAAGGGAAGGTCCTGGTGCGCGTAGGCACCCAGCGCGGTCTCGCGCACGCGCCGCAGCACCTCGCCAAGGGTGGGATCCCCCGACAGGTCGGTGCGCAGCACCAGCGTGTTGACGAAAAGGCCGATCAGCTCCTCCACCTCACGGCGCGTACGCCCGGCGATGGGGCTGCCCACCACCACGTCCGCCGTGCCGGCGTACTTGGCCAGCAGCACCTGCCAAGCGCCCAGCAGCACCATGAACAGCGTGGCGCCCTCGCGCCGCCCCACGGCCCGGAGCCGCGCCAGCAGCTCGGCCGGCAGCTCCATCGCCTCGCTCTTTCCGCGGTACGACAGCACGGCGGGACGGGGATGGTCCGTGGGCAGCTCCAGCAGCGCGGGTGCACCCGCCAGCTGCTCCCGCCAGTACGCCATCTCGCGCTCCAGGGCCTCGTCCCGGAGCGACTCGCGCTGCCAGAGCGCATAGTCCGCGTACTGCACCGGCAGCTCGGGCAGCGGCGACGTGCACCCCGCCCGGTACGCCTCGTACAGCGCCGACATCTCGCGGAAGAGCACGCCCAGGCTCCACCCGTCGCCGACGATGTGGTGCATGCACACCAGCAGCACGTGCTCCCCGGCATCCAGGCGCAGCAGGCTCGCCCGGAAGAGCGGGCCCGCGGCCAGGTCGAAGGGCCGCGCCGCATCCGCCAGCGCCTCGCGCTGCACCTCGGCCTCGCGGGCGTTCGCGGGGAGGCGGGAAAGATCCTTTACCGGCAGACGGAAGCCGCGGAACGGCGCGACGTCCTGCAGGGGGGTGCCCTCCCGCTCCACGAAGACCGTCCGCAGCGCCTCGTGGCGCCGCACGATCTCGCCCAGCGCACGCTCCAGCGCCCCGGCCTCCAGCTCCCCCGACAGCCGCAGCGGGATGGGGATGTTGTAAAAGGCGCTCCCCGGCTGCAGCCGGTCCAGGAACCAGAACCGCTCCTGCGCGAACGACAGCGGCGCCGGGCCCGTGCGCGCCACGGGCACCACGGGCCGCGGCACCGGCAGCCCCGCGCGGCGAAGCGCGTCCACCCGGCCCGCCATGCCGGCTACCGTGGGCGCGACGAAGAGCGTCTGCGGCGGAAGCTCCACCGCGAACACCTGGCGGACGCGGGAGATCACGCGCATGGCCAGGAGCGAGTGGCCGCCCAGCGCGAAGAAGCTGTCGTGCGCGCCCACCCGGTCCACGCCCAGCAGCTCCGACCAGATCTCCGCCAGCGCGGTCTCCGTCCCCCCCGCGGGGGCCTCGTAGCCGTGCCGCGCGTACGCGTCGCCGCCGGGGGCGGGAAGCGCGCGCCGGTCCAGCTTGCCGTTGGCCGTCAGCGGCAGGGCGGGCAGCCGTACGTACGCCGCCGGGACCATGTACTCCGGCAGCCGCTCCGACAGGTGGGCGCGCAGCGCCTCCGCCCCCGCGTCCCCGCCCGTGTAGTAGGCCACCAGCCGGTCGCCGCCGGGACCGTCCGCGCGGACCACGGCCACCGCCTCGCGCACCTCCGGGTGCTGCGCCAGCCGCGCCTCGATCTCCCCCAGCTCCACCCGGAACCCGCGCACCTTCACCTGCGCGTCGTTGCGGCCCATGAACTCCAGGGTCCCGCCCGGCAGCCACCGCCCCAGGTCGCCGGTGCGGTACAGCCGCGCGCCCGGCTCCGCGCCGAACGGGTCCGGGACGAAGCGGTCGGCCGTCTGCCCCGGGCGGCGCCGGTAGCCGCGCGTGACCCCCGCACCGCCGATGTACAGCTCCCCCGTCACCCCCACCGGCACCGGCTCCAGCCGTCCGTCGAGGACGTGGAACTGCGTGTTGGCCAGCGGACGCCCGATGGGCGCATGGGCCCGCCCCGCGGGGTCGGCCTCGCCGGCCACCGCCGCCGCGGACGACCAGATGGTCGTCTCCGTGGGGCCGTAGACGTTCCACAGCGCCCCGACCCGCTCGCGCACCTGCGCGGCGAGCACGGAGCCCAGCGCCTCCCCGCCACAGAGCGCCCGGAGCCCTTCCCTCCCCTGCCAGCCGCCCTCCACCAGCATCCGCCACGTGGCGGGCGTCGCCTGGAGCACCGTGGCTTCCTCGCGGGAGATCGCCGCCGCCAGGAGCACGGGATCGGCGGCCTCGGACCGGTCCAGGATCACCGTGGTCGCGCCGCAGGCCAGCGGCAGGAAGAGCTCCAGCGCCGCGATGTCGAAGGCGATGGTGGTGACGGACAGGAACCGGTCCCCGGGCGCCATTCCCACGACGTCGTGCATGGACCAGAGCAGGTTCACCACGCCGCCGTGCCCCACCATCACGCCCTTGGGCTGCCCGGTGGAGCCGGAGGTGTAGATGACGTAGGCCAGGTGGCCGGGCGCGAGCCCCACGCGATCACGGTCCGGGTTGGCCGCCGGCCCGGCCGCCCACTCCGGGGCGGGTGCCGACAGGTCCACCACCGGCAGACCGGCCGGCGCGAGCCCCTCGGCCAGCGACGCCTGCGCCAGCAGCGCCGCCGGGTCGCTGTTCTCCAGCATGTACCGCAGCCGCTCCACGGGGTACGCCGGGTCCAGGGGCACGTACGCGCCCCCCGCCTTGAGCACCGCCAGCAGCCCCAGGATCATCTCCAGGCCGCGCTCCACGCAGACGGCCACGCGCGCGTCCGGCCCCACCCCGCGCGCCCTCAGGTGGTGCGCCAGCCGGTTGGCCCGGGCGTTCAGCTCCGCGTAGGTCAGCGTCTCGCCCCGGTGCACCACGGCGACGGCATCGGGGGTGCGCTCCACCTGCGCCTCGAAGAGGTGGTGGATGCACGATTCCCCCGGAAAGGCCGCCGTCGTGGCGTTCCACTCCGCCATCACCCGCCGCCGCTCCCCCTCCGACAGCAGCGGCAGCCGGTCCACGGCCCGGCGCTCGCCGGCCACCATCCCCTCCAGCACCCGGCGCAGGTAGCCCAGGTGGCGCTCCACCGTCCCGCGTTCGAAGAGCGCCGTCGCGTACGTCAGGTCTCCCGTGATGCGGCCGTCCGCCTCCGCCAGGGACAGCGTCAGGTCGAACTTCGCCGTCCCCTCCGGTTCCCCGCCCAGGGACTGGAGGGCGAGCCCCGGCAGCTCCGGGCGGACGGGGGGCGTGCTCTGCCAGATGAGCATGACCTGGAAGAGGGGGCTGTGCGCCAGGCTGCGCACCGGCTGCACCCGCTCCACCACCTGCTCGAAAGGGATGTCCTGGTTCTGCTGCGCATCCAGGGTCCGCGCCCGCACCCGCTCCAGCAGCTCCGCCGCCGTGGGCGCGCCCGACAGGTCCACGCGCAGCGCCAGCGTGTTGACGAAGAAGCCGATCACCCCCTCGATCTCCCGACGTCCGCGGTTGGCCGTGGGCGCGCCGATGACGACCTCCGCCTGGCCGGAGAGGCGGGTCAGGGTGGCGGCCCACCCCGCCAGGACGGTCATGAACAGCGTCGCCCCGTGGCGGGCGCCCAGCGCGCGAAGCTGCGCCGTGAGCGCCTCGTCCAGCTCCAGCTCCACGCGGTCGCCGCCGTGTTCCTGCTGCAGGGGCCGCACATGGTCCGTCGGCAGCTCCAGCAGCTCCGGGGCGCCGGCCAGGGCCTGCGTCCAGTACTCCGCCTGCGTCCGCAGCAGCTCGCCCGACACCAGCCGCCGCTGCCAGGCCGCGTAGTCCGCGTACTGCACCGGCAGGGGGGGCAGGGGATCGGCCGCGCCGCGGCGAAAGGCCCCGTACAGCGCGCCCAGTTCCTGGACGAACACGTCCATGGACCACCCGTCGAAGACGATGTGGTGCACCGTCACCAGCAGCACGTGGTCCCGGGCGCCCAGGCGCACCAGGCGCCCGCGGACGAGCGGCCCCTCCGCCAGGTCGAAGGGCGCCCCCGCCTCGTCCGCGGCCAGCCGGGCCAGCGCCGGCTCCGCGTCGGTCGCGGGGAGCCCCTCCAGGTCGTGCTCCCGCAGGTGAAAGCCGGTCCCTTCAACGGGCGCGACGTGCTGCGCCGGCTCGCCGTCCAC
>DATING010000716.1:0-2313 GCA_035474555.1 Longimicrobium sp.
CGCGCGACCGTGGCCGTGTTCGTGGGCGCGCTGGACCTGCAGCTCCTGCTGGGCATCGGCACCGTGCTCACGCGGCCGTGGTACGGGGCGCTCATGGGGCACCTGATCATGATGATCGCCGCCGTCATGGCCGCGCACGGCATTACCGTCTACGGTCGCAAGCAGGAGGACGCCCGCCGGGCGCACCTGATCTCGCTGGTGGGCGTGGTGCTGGCGCTGCTGCTGATCGTGGGCGGCATCATGGCCATCCGCAGCAGCCCCTTCCAGATGACGCCGGGCGCCGGCGCGACCGCCACCTCCACCGGCTGACCCGCACGTGTCATCGAATGAAGCGACCGACGCGCCGGGCACGGTGGAGGGCGAGGGCGGCATCCTGGTCATCCGCGGCAGCGGCACGCACCGGGGGTGGAACGGCATCCGCTACAAGACGGGGATGTCGGGCGCCAACGTGGGCGCGCGCAAGCTGTCCATGAACGTGGCGACCATTCCGCCCGGCGCGGTGGCGCACGCGCACGTGCACGTGGACTTCGAGGTGATGCTGTACATCCTGGAGGGACGCGTGCGCCACGAGTACGGGCCGCACCTGCGCGAGAGCGTGGAGAACGGCCCCGGCGACTTCATCTTCATCGAGCCCGGCGTGCCGCACGAGGTGTTCAATCTGAGCGACACGGAGCCCGTCGTGGCCGTCGTCGCGCGCTCCGACGCGAGCGAGTGGGAGAACATCCGCGTGTACGACCGCGAGACGGGCGAGCTGGGCACCGGCAACGAGCCGCCGTCCAAAGGCTGATCACCGATCGGTTTTCCTGGGGGAGCCGCCGCGCGGGTCCCCGTGATGGCGCGATTCCCGGGCGGCGACCGGGCGATCTCGCCCGCGGAGCACGACGGCGGCTCCCGATGCACGGACATGGCGTTCGGGATTGCGCGAGGCGGCGATGGTGCACGAACGCGGCGGTCTGGCGCGGGCGGAGGAGGTCCTTTGGTCGGCGCCATGGAATGACTGCACGGGACGGAATCGGCGGCGCCTCCCTCAGAGGGTGTTGCTAAACCTCGGCCTGTTAGCTGTCAGGCCGAGGATCTGGCCAGAAGTTCTCGTGGTGGACAGATTGTGCGGGCATGAGCCGACCCGCATACTCAACCGATCTGTCTGATGCGCAGTGGGAGATCCTCCACCCGCTGCTGAAGTGTCCGAAGGAGCATGGAGGCAGGCCGGCCGATCATCCGCTGAGGGAGATCGTCAACGCCTTGCTCTACCAGCTCCGAACGGCATGCTCTTGGCGGCTTCTGCCGCACGACTTTCCGCCCCCTGACGCGGTCTACAGCTATTTCCGACGATGGCGGAAAAATGGAAAGCTGAATCGGGTGCATGACGCGCTACGGGAGCGTGTTCGACAGTCCGAGGGACGAGAGGCTACGCCGAGTGCGGCGGTGATCGACAGCCAATCGGTTCCGACGACTGAAAAAGGGGGCCCCGTGGGTTCGATGCAGGCAAGAAGGTGAAAGGCCGGAAGCGCCACATCGTCGTAGACACCATGGGATTGCTGCTGGTCGTGGTGGTCCACAGTTGCGGGCTCCAGGACCCGGCAGGTGCGCGGCTAGTGCTTCCGAAGCTCAGCGGGTTGTTCCCGAGGTTACTGAAGATCTGGGCGGATGGGATCTACCGCGGCCCGCTGGTCACATGGGCGCAGGAGCAGGGCTGGCAGCTTGAGATCGTCGAGCGGCCGAAGGGGCAGAAGGGATTCGTGAATCTGCCCCGACGCTGGGTAGTAGAACGCACCTTTGCGTGGCTTGGGTTGTGTCGCCGCCTTAGCAAGGATTACGAAGCACTGCCGGAGAGCAGTGAGGCATGGGTTCGGCTCGCGATGATCGGCCTGATGCTCCGTCGACTCACAGACGAGTCGGTGAAGTGGCAAGACAAGAAGCCGGCCGCCGCTGCCTGAGGTTTAGCAACACCCTCTCAGGAAAACAACGTCTTTCCACGTGAATTCAACGGGGATGCGAGGATCTGCATGCTGAAGTACGAGCAGGTGGTGCCGGCGGGGGTGCGGGACGGGGCGCCGCTGGTGGTGCTGCTGCACGGGCGCGGCGCGGACCGCTTCGACCTGCTGGGGCTGGCGCCGCACATCGCGCCGGACGCGGTGGTCGTCACGGCGGAGGCGCCCAACTCCGGGCTCCAGTGGGGATACGGGCCCGGCTGGGCCTGGTACCAGTTCCTGGGCGGCAGCGCGCCGGAGCCGGAGAGCTTCGAGGCCTCGCAGCAGGCGCTGGCCGCGTTCCTGACGGAGCTGCCGGCGGCGCTCCCCGTGCGCACGGGGC
>DATING010000717.1:0-3010 GCA_035474555.1 Longimicrobium sp.
GAAGAACTCCCAGAACGAGACGTCGAAGGAGAACGGCGTCTTTTGCAGCAGCGCCTCGTCCGGCGTCATCCCGTACCGGTCCTGCATCCACGCCAGCCGGTTCACCAGGCTCCCGTGCTCCAGCATCACCCCCTTGGGGCGCCCGGTGGAGCCCGAGGTGAAGAGGACGTGCGCCAGGTTCCGCGGCCCGAGCCCCTCCCGGCCGGGATTCGTCTCCGGCTGGTCCGCCCACGCCCCGTCCTGCGTGAGATCGAGTACCGGGAGGGCGGACCCCGCCGACAGCGCGGCGGCGGTGGCGGCCTGCGGCGGGTGCGTCAGCAGGACGGCGGGGGCGCTGTCCTCCAGCATGTTGCGCAGCCGGTCCACCGGGTAGCTGGCGTCGAGCGGAACGTAGGCGCCGCCTGCTTTCAGGATGCCGAGCAGCCCCACCACCATCTCCACGCTGCGCTCCACGCAGATCCCCACCCGTCCGTCCGGTCCCACGCCCAGCCCGCGGAGGTGGTGCGCCAGCCGGTTGGCCCGCGCGTTCAGCTCCGCGTACGTCACCCGCTCGCCTTCGAACACCACCGCCACCGCGCCGGGTGTGCGCGCCGCCTGCGCCTGGAACAGCTCGTGGACGCACGCCTCGCGGGGGTACTCCCGCCGCGTGTCGTTGAACTCACGCAGCACCAGCCGGCGCTCGGCCTGGGGTAGCATCGGCAGACGGTCGGCGCCCAGGGCCTCGTCCGCCACCATCCCCTCCAGCACCGCGCGCAGGTAGCCCACCCACCGCTCCACCGTCTCCTGTTCGAACAGCGCCGTCGCGTACTCCACGGCGCCGGCGATGCGGCCGTCATGCTCCCACAGCGACAGCAGCAGGTCGAACTTGGCGGTCACGAGTGACGCGGAGGCCGCGGAGGCCAGCTGCAACCCCGGCAACTCCAGCGCGCGGCCGCCCCCCCGGTTCTGCCAGGCGAACATCACCTGGAAGAGCGGGCTGTACGCCAGGCTGCGCGCGGGACGCAGGCGCTCCACCACCTGCTCGAACGGGATGTCCTGGTTCCGCTGCCCCTCCATCGCGCGCGTCTTGACCTGCGCCAGCAGCTCCGCCACGGTGGGCGCGCCGGAGAGGTCCACCCGAAGCGCCAGCGTGTTGACGAAGAAGCCGATCAGCTCCTCCACCTCGGACCGCGCGCGGTTCGCCGACGGCGTGCCGACGACCACGTCGTCCTGGCCCGAGAGCCGGGCGAGCACCACCGCCCAGCCGGCCAGCAGCGTCATGTACAGGGTGGTGCCGTGGCGGTGGCTGAGCGCCGTGAGCGCCGCCGTCAGCTCCCGGCTCAGCTCCACGGGCAGGACGGCGCCCGCGTGGTCCTGCCGGGCGGGGCGCGCGTGGTCGGTGGGGAGCTCCAGCAGCTCCGGCGCGCCGGCCAGCGTCCGCGTCCAGTACGCCGCCTGCGCGTCCAGGGTCTCGCCCTTCACCAGGCGCCGCTGCCAGGCGGCGTAGTCGGCGTACTGCACCGGGAGCGCGGGGAGCGGATCGGGCTGCCCCTGGCTGAACGCCGTGTACAGCGCGCTTAGCTCGCGGGTGAACACCGCCATGCTCCACGCGTCGGCAACCACGTGGTGCATGGTCACCACCAGCAGGTGGTCGTTATCCGCCACCCGGACCAGGGCCGCGCGGACGAGCGGCCCCCGCTCCAGGTCGAAGGGCGCGTCCGCCTCCCGGGTCACCACGCGCTCCGCCTCTTCTTCGGGATGCGGTGCGCCGCGCAGGTCGTGCTCCACCAGCCCGAAGCCGCTCTCCTCCACCGGCAGGATGCGCTGCTCCGGCTCGTCGTCCACCCGCACGAACACCGTGCGCAGCGACTCGTGCCGCGCCACGATGCGCTCCAGGGCGCGCGCCAGCGCCGCGCGGTCCAGCGCCCCCCGCAGCCGCAGGCGCACGGGAACGTGGTAGGTGCTCCCCAGCTGCCCCAGCTGTTCCAGGAACCAGAGCCGCTGCTGGGCGAAGGAGAGCGCCAGCCGCCCGTCCCGCTGCACCGGCACGATGGGAGCAGTCTCCGGCCTGCTGCGCTCCAGGCTGGCGGCGCGCGCCAGCTTGAGGAGCCGTTCTATCTCGGTGATCGACAGCGTCGGATTCATTGGCTCTGAAAGCGGTTCGTTACGGCTATGTGAAGCGGCCGACCGGTCATCCCAGGTCGGCGGAGCGGGCCAGCGCGAGCAGCGCCTGGAGCTGCTCCGGATCGAACTGGGCCAGCTGTGCGGCGGCGAGGTGCCGGGCCAGCAGGGAAAGCTCGGGCATTTCGAAGACGTCGCTCACCGGGAGCTCCACGTCCATCTCCCGCCGGATCCGGAACACGAGCCGGGTGGCCAGCAGGGAGTTCCCGCCCAGGTGGAAGAAGTGGTCGTTGCGGCCCACCCGCTCCACGCCCAAGAGGTCGGCCCAGATCGCGGCCAGCGCCTGCTCGGTCTCGCCCGCCGGGGCCTCGTACGTCTGGGACGCATACGCGTCGCCCTCCGGTGCGGGGAGCGCCTTGCGGTCCAGCTTGCCGTTCGGCGTGAGCGGATAGGCCTGCATCCACACGTACGCCGCCGGCACCATGTACTCGGGGAGACGCCCGGAAAGGTGCGCCTTCAGCGCCTCCACGGCAACCGGCTCGTCCGCCAGGTAGTACGCAACCAGCCGCCGGTCGCCGGGCGCGTCCTCGCGCGCCAGGACGACCGCGTCGCGCACGGCATCGTGGCTCCCCAGCCGGGCTTCGATCTCACCCAGCTCGATCCGGAAGCCGCGGATCTTTACCTGGAAGTCGGTGCGCCCCAGGAACTCGAGAACGGCCGTGCGTGCGTGCGTCCGTGCGTCAGTGCGGGAGTCCGCGGATCCCGGACCCATTTCCGCACTTTCTTTCCAGCGGCCCAGGTCGCCGGTGCGGTACATCCGCGCGCCACCTTCTACCGAAAACGGATCGGGAACGAAGCGCTCCGCCGTCAGCCCGGCACGGCCCTGGTAGCCGCGGGCCACGCCGGCCCC
>DATING010000718.1:0-2751 GCA_035474555.1 Longimicrobium sp.
TGAGAGGAATCGCCGGATACGGACCCGTACGTCCGGTGGTGTGGGGGGACGGGGGGCGCGAGCCCCCCTCCCACCCGATTTGCGCCGGAACGGCAGACACCTGCGCCCGGCCCGGTTCGATGGAACCAGGCAGGGCAGGATACCATCCACCGCGACTTGTCTTCCTGAGGGAGGCGCCGCCGGTTCTGGCCCTTGCACACGGACTTTGGCGCCGGACCGAAGGATCTACCGTCCCGTGCGCGATGATCGCCCCGCGCGTCGGTTCTGTCCGGGGCGGCCGTGATCGGTCGCGCACGCGCAGGGCTGGGCGGTGTTTCGGGACGAGGGCACGCGGGTGTGGTCGCGGGTTGCCGGCAAGGACGACGTCACGGGACGGATCGAGCAGCGGGGCGGCGGTCTTGCGCGGGAGAGGAGATCCTTCGGTCGGCGCCGGGGATCGTGCCAGGGCAGGGATCGGGCGGCGCCTCCCTCAGGAAAGCAACCTCGAGAGAGCGGGTTCAGGGATGCGCGAAGAGGCCCGAGCGTAGACTCGGGCCTCTTTCGTTGGGTCTCAGTGGGCTCTTAGAGCCCGAACCGGCCGGCCGCGCGGGCCCGCTTGCGGTCCTTGTGCCTGCGACGCTCGGCGGCCTTGGCCTTGGCCTTGCGCGCTTCGCTCGGCTTCTCATAGAACCGCTTACGGCGCATATCCTTGAACAGCCCGGAGCGGATCATCCGCCGCCGGAACTGCTTCAGCGCCCAGTCCAGGCGGTCCGTCTCCGCCAGCTGAATCTCGACCACAACGTTTCCCTTCGGTTGGATAGAATCTGCCGCACGGCACCGGTGTCGTACGGGGCCGCCCGGGTCTGCAATCGCGTAAGATAACACATCCCCCACCAATTGCCTACCCCCGCGACATATTTCCTCACACGGCGCTGTTCGCGCCGTTCATCCCATGCGGGCCCTCCCGGGAAATTCCGGCGGCGCGCCCATCCAACGGGTGCCGTGACTTCATACGCGCCGCACGCAGCGGCTCACAAACAACCGGGAACAGGAAGGGATCATGTCCAACCAGGATGAGAGCACCGGGGCCAACGGCGAGCGCGAAGCGATCGAGGCGCTCAACCAGATCCAGGAGCAGCTGCGCGGTCGCGGCACGGACCTGGAGCGGTTTGACGCGGACGATGCCTGCGCCACGTACCGGCGGATCAAGCCGTTCCTGGAGCGGGTGCTGCCCTGGATCGAGCGGCTTCCACGATTCGGCCGCCAGCTGGCGGAGGCGATCCGCTTCCTGATGTCCGTCGCCGACCGCCTCTGTCCGGCCTGATCGTCCCGGCCAGACGCACAAGCACGAGGCGCGGCGGATCCGTATCCGCCGCGCCTCCGTCATCCACCGCTGACGCGGATCAGAGCGGGCGCTGATCCGCTTCCACCGGCACGTCGTCCGGGCCCAGCACCTCGGGCGTCTCGCGGCGCAGGGTCTCCTCGATCACCTGCTCCTCCACCACCTGGCGCTTGCGGATCACCAGCTCCTCGCGGGCCACGAGGCGCTTCTGGATCACCAGCTCCTCCTCCACGATGGGGATGTACCACACGTCGCCCTCCTGCCGCGGCTCCAGGCCGGCGCCCTCGGCCAGGGGGCGGCGCTCCACGGTGACGTCCTCGCGCATCACGGGGACCACCTCGCGCACCTGCTGCGTCTGCACGTGCTTGTGGATGCGCACCTCGCCCGCGCTCACGGTGCGCTTGCCGATCTCCAGCTCCTCTTCGGAGACCTGCATCCGCACCTCGCCCTCGCGCTCGGTGAGGACGGTGCCCTCGGCGGGGCGCGCGTCGGCGATGGCGGCGGTCAGGGGCGAGGGCGCCACGCCAGCCTGGTCGCCGGGGCGGGTGGCGAGCAGGTGCGCCGTGGTGCCCTCCACGGCGTCCAGGTGCACGCGCCGGGCGGTAAAGTCCAGCCGCGCCTCGCCCGCGCGGACGAACGCGGCACGGCCGCCGGGCTGCCGCGCCACGGACGGCTCCAGCGCGATCGAGATGTAGGCCGGGGTGCCGGACGCGCGGTCCAGCAGCACGTCGCCCACGTTGCCCAGCCAGGTGCCGTCGCCGGCGACCACGCCCCACCCCCGCAAATCCGCTTCTGCGCCCGGCGCGCTGCCGTCGCCGATGGAAACCAGGTCTCCGCTCTGCTCATCCGCCATCTGGAAATCTCCCCCGCTCATCGTTTCCGTCGCCCGCGAAGCCGCTGCACGCGGCCCGCGCGGCGAACGCAATCGGCATTCCGCATCGACAAGGGTTGGACGGTGGGGGCGGCCGCGCGGGGGAGATCGGCGGGTCGCCCGGGCCACGTCCGAGCCCCGGCGACTGAAGTCGCGGCTCCGAAAACGTGATGTCGGCCTTCGCCGACGGGTCCGGTGGGGGACGGGTGCCGTGCGCATAGCGGAGCCGAATCCGGCGGATCTCATCCACCGATCGTCCGTTTGGTTGACAGGGGAGACACCGGGCGGCCATTCTCCCCCGGCCGGGATGCCCGCGTAGCGTCCCGGTGTTTTTTCGTATCGGATGCGAGAAGGATGGGCGGAACGATGGGTGAGGATCTGGGCGAGCGGCTCCGGCTGGGGCACATCGTCTACAGCAACTGCTTTCCCGTGCACGCGCGGCTGCTGGACCGCGGCGCGCCGGGGTGGATCGACATCGTGGAGGGCGTGCCCGGGCGGCTGAACGGGCTGCTGGAGGCGGGGGAGATCGACGTGGCGCCGTGCTCCAGCATCGAGTTCG
>DATING010000719.1:0-1924 GCA_035474555.1 Longimicrobium sp.
CGGCGCCGGAGATGGGTGCGCGGGATGGGATCGTCGGCGCCTCCCTCAGGAAAACAAGCGGGGGCCGTGGTGGAGGAGAGGGTGCGTGGGACGCGACGCATCCCATCCATCCCCACCCGAATCACCCTACGCGCGGCCCAGCACCTGGCGGGCGGTGGCGAGGAGCTCGAGCGGGCGGAGGGGCTTGACCAGGAACGCGGCACAGCCGAGCTCCAGGGCACGCGCGCGGTGCTCGGACAGGCCGGTGGTGCTCAGGGCCACCACGGGGATGGCCGCCGTCTCGGGATCCTGGCGCAGGGCACCCAGCAGGGCCCACGCCGGCGCGGACGACAGGGCGACCGCCAGCACGATCAGGTGCGGCGGATGCGCGCGGGCCAGCTCCAGCGCCGTGGCGCTGCACTCCGCCTGCATCACGCAAAAGCCGTAGTGGCCCAGCGCGGCAGCGTAGATCAAGCGGCTGTCCTCGTGCGCGTCGACGAGCAGAATGGTCGGCGTGGGCACGGTGGGGCGGTTCGGCGGCGGGACGGCGGGCGAGAGGTGCCCGCGAAGGTGGGACGGCGCGAAGGATACATGCGCGAGAGCCGGAAAACAAGTGTCTCGATCACGCCGCGCAACGCGATACGGATAAAGGCGTTATCCATATCGAAAAACCGCCCCCGGAGCCGGGCTCCGGGGGCGGTCGCTTCGTTCACCTGCCGGCGTCCGCGCTCAGTCCGCGGCGGGCTCCACGACGATGAAGACGACGTCGTCCTTGCTCATGCCGCGAAGAAAGGCGAGCAGCTCGGGCATGCGCTCCTTGGGCTCGCGGCCGCGCCGGCCCCACATCTGCCGCGTGACCCGCAGCTCGCGGCCTTCCTGCACGAACTCCGCCGTGTAGCGCCCGAATGCGCCCTCCGCCGTCACGTTGTCCGGCAGCCGCGCGCGGTAGCCCTCGGGGAGCGTCACGCGGAACTCCGTCTTCGACTCGAACGCGCCGATCACGCTCCCCGCGTCGATGTCGAAGCGGCGCGGGCCCTGGTGCGCCTCGATCTCGTTGATGGCCTCCTGCATGGTGCCGTTGCCGAACGGCACGGTGAGGATGAGCGTGCCGCCGGAGGTGCGCGCCGCCCGCCCGCCCGACAGCCACAGCCGAATGCGCGGCTCGGCGTTCAGGTCCTTGCCGTCGAAGATCTCCAGGCTGTCGCCGCGGGCGCCCTCGAAGAGGTTCTGCGCCATGTTGCGCGTCATCTCGGAGCGGTCCTTGGGCGTGATGGTGCTGGAGAACGCGCTGCGCAGGCTGTACTGAAGCGCGCCCGCGGTGTTGCGGGTGAACGTGCCGCTGAAGGTGCCGTCCGGCGCCAGCTCGCCCGCCACCACCGTCTCGATGCGGTTGGCGGACGGCTCGTTCAGGGGGAACGTGACCTCCTCCGGGCGCCCGTCCGGGTGCACCACCAGGCCAAAGCCGCCCTGGTAGCTGGGGCTCACGCTTCCCCAGGGGATGATCTCGGCCGTGAGGTCCAGGTACGTGTACCCGCCGCCCGGCCGCTCCACCGCCGCGATCATGTGGTCGAACAAGCCTACGGACGGCATCTCGCGCCCGTCGCCGCCGTCGGAGTTCAGCAGCACGGGATAGGCGTTCACGCCGAAGCGCCGCGCGATGGCGATGAACAGCGTCGCCTTGTCCTTGCAGTCGCCGTACTGCGTCTGGAAGGTGGAGGCGGGGAGGCGCGGCTGGTATCCGCCCAGCCCCAGCGAGAGCGACACGTAGCGGAAGTCCTGGGCGATCCAGCGGTGCACGGCGCGGACCGAGTCCTCGCGGCTGTGGGCGTCCTTCACCACCTCGGCCACCTTCGCCTCGAGCTCGGGGGTGAGGGCGTAGCGCCCCTCCTCGAGCCCGTGGTACCAGCGGGAGATCTGCTCCCAGGTGGTGCTGCCGCCGAGCAGG
>DATING010000720.1:0-5081 GCA_035474555.1 Longimicrobium sp.
CTTCGGCCCCGCGCCCGAGTCGCTGGCCGAGGCGGTGGACCCGCGGCGCACCTTCGCCGACGTGGTGCTGCCTCCGGCCACGCGCCGCGCGCTGGACAACGCGCTGGTGCAGATCCGCAAGCACGACCTGATCTTTGGCCAGTGGGGGCTGGGCGAGCGGCACGAGAGCGGGCTGGGGCTGGCGTTCAACTTCGCCGGGCCGCCGGGCACGGGAAAGACCATCTGCGCCGAGGCCATTGCCCACGCGCTGGGCAAGCCCCTACTCGTCGTCCGCTACAACGAGCTGGAAAGCCAGTGGGCCGGCGCCACGGCCAAGAACGTGGCCGCCGTGTTCAGCTCCGCCGCCGAGCAAGACGCGGTGCTCTTTTTCGACGAGGCCGACGCCATTGCCGGGCGCCGCTTTACCTCGGTGGACCAGGGCTACCAGCGCGAGGCCAACGCCGTCGTCAACGTGCTGCTGCGCGAGCTGGAGGAGTTTCCCGGCGTGGTCATCTTTGCCACCAACTTGGCCGCCAACTTCGACCCGGCGTTCGAGCGGCGCATCCGCACGCACATCCTGTTCGAGCAGCCTGGCTTGGAGGAGCGGGAAAAGATCTGGCGCGTGCAGATCCACCACCGCAAGACGCCCCTGGCCCCCGACGTGGACTTCGGCGCGCTGGCGGCGCGCTACCCGGCCAGCGGCGGCGACATCAAGAACGCCGTGCTCAAGGCCGCGCAGATGGCCATCGCCGAGCCCGGCGCGGACGACGAGAAGCGCATTCACCAACGGCACTTCGAGACGGGGATCGAAGAAGTGCTCTCCGCCAAGCGGGTGATGGACCAGTCGCTCTTCGAAGGGATCCTCCCCGGGATGGCGGCCATGGGCGGCGGCGGGGGGATGGAGGACGAGCTGTCGGCGCTCGCTTCTCGGCTGGTGGAGGTGGAAGACACCGTCGCCGCGCTCCCCGCCGCGCTCAAGCGGCTGGAGGACGCGCAGGCCCGCGTTCGCGACGAGGCGGAGCGCTCGCGGACGGCACTGGCCACGCAGCAGGTGGAGGCGCTGGACACCGTGCGCGCCGGCAGCGCGGAGACGCTGCGTCCGGCAAAGATGGCCGTGTGGGTGGCCTCCGCGGCGGGCGTGCTGGCGGCGGTGGCGGCCGCGGCGGCGCTGCTTTGATCGCTTCCATGCGGGGTTTTCGCGGTTTTCTCCGGAGGGCGTGACCACCTCTGTCCGATTCGACTCGCTCCCGGAACACGCATCCTTTCACCCGCGCGGACGCCGCCCGCGCACGGACGAGGCCCCGCCTCGTCCTGTAAACTATGTATAAGTGTGAGAATTGCGGATTCCCCTCCTTGCACGATCCAAAAAGCGGCACTAATCTGTAGAGTGTAAGCCAAATCAACGTAAACGAAGTGCACAAGCACTAGGTCGCCCCCGCCAAGCGAGGGGCCTGTGACAGAGCGTGCGGGTGATTCGGCCATCGACCGGATCCGCGAACACGTGAAGGCGCAGGTCGCCCGTACGTCGCTACGCAAGGTTGCGAAGCGCGCAGGCGTTAAAGTGGGCGCCACCAAGAAGTTCATCGACGGCTCCGTGCCGTACGAGCGCAACCTTCGCCTGTGGAAGCGGTACTACGCACGCGAGCTGCGGGAGGGCGTGGCGGGCACGCCTGACGATGCGCTGCCGGTGGCGGATGCCTCCGCCATCCTGGAGCTGCTGCTATGGGCGCTTCCCGAAGTGGAGCGTCCGGAGGCGCAGCACGAAGCAGTGCATCTCTTCCGCGACTTGTACGTGCGCTACAACCGTACGCCACCGCTGTGGGTGCACGAGCTTCTCGAAGCCGGCCCATCCGCGCCGCGCCTGGTCATCGACGATCCGGACGACGACGATGACCTGGATGACGACGATGACGGAGACGACGACGAGTAGCGCGTCGCGTCCACCGGTCGGATGACGCATCGCGCGTCACCTCGGCCGGCTGGATGATGCGTCGCACGTTGCGCCCACCGGCCGGCTGACGAGTACGCTCGTCGGCCGGCGGATGGCGAGTCGTGCTCGTCCATCGGCGGATGGCGAAGACGTGAACAGGAGGGCTCCCGTGCCATGCGCGGGGCCCTCTTCGTCGTGCGTGAAGTGAACGGGATCGTGGTGGGCCGACCAGCCGTTGAGGCAGGCTTGGTCACGCGAGGCCCTCATCCAGCTGCTTGGCCAGCTCCCAGCCCCCGGCGAATGAATTCGCGGCAATGAACCCGCGATGTCGGCCTTCGCCGACAGCTCGTGCCCCGGCGGATCAAGTGCACCGGAGCGAAGTAACGCCGTTGAAGCCTCACGCAGTTTGTGAGGCTTTCCGCAGTCGTTGCGGCGGCTTCAGCCGCTCGGCTTCCAGCCAGCCCGCCGCTCGAAGCTCTCCCTGCCTCGATGCCGTTCCCGCTGTAACCTGTCCCCTGTAACCTGTAACCTGTAACCTGTCCCCCGCAGTTCCCCGCCGTCCCCCTACTCCGCGATGGCCCGCCACACCGCGTCCACATCCGACAAGTCCCCAAACACGTAATCCGGATTGCACGCGGCCAGCTCCTCCGCCGGGTGGTTGCCCGTGGCCACGGCGATGGTGCGCACGCCCAGGTGCTCGCCGCACGCGATGTCGAACGGCGTGTCGCCGATGATGACGATCTCCTTGCCCGCGTAATCCAGCCCCGTGAGCTCGCGCGCGCGGCGGGCGGCCACGGCGGGGAGCTCGGGTCGGTCGCCGTGGTCGCTGCCGTACGCGCCCACGCGAAAGCGGTCGAAGCCCAGCCCCGCCGCCTCCATCTTCATCCGCGCGCCTTCCTGCACGTTGCCCGTCAGCAGCCCCAGCAGCGTGGGCTCGCCGCCGGCCTCCACGCGGTCCAGCACGGCGGGAACGCCGGGGAGGGTCTCGATGCGCGTGCGGGCCACCTCCGTCCGCAGGTTGCGCAGGTACACCTCCCATACCTCGTCCAGGCGCGGCTGGATGTCGTCCATCGTCCTGCCCGTGGCCGTCATCAGCTCGCGCACGATCTGCGGGTCCGTGCGCCCGCCCATGCTGTACGTGCCCACGGGCCCGTGCTCACCAAAGACCTGCACCAGCGCGTCGCGCAGGGCCCGCGCGCCCGCGCCGTCCGCGTTCAGCAGCGTCCCATCGATGTCGAACAGCACCAGCCGCTTCATCCCGCCATCCATTGTTCAGGGTTCGTCCAAGCTCTTAGCACGCAGCGGGCCGCGGCGGCGGCAGACGCAAAAACCGCCGCCCGGGCGCGTGTCCCGGGCGGCGGCTGGAGGTGTGTGGGCCAGGGGCGATCAGCCGGCGGCGACGAGCACGCAGTCGGTGACGGTCCACGCGCCGTGCTGGCGCTTGGCCTCGCACTCGAACGCCTCGAACAGGCGGCCGTTCAGCTGGAACGCGGCCGGGATGGTGGCCCTGGCGCCGCGGATCTGCGGCTCGCCGACCTTGAGCCACTCGGCGAAGCCGCCGGTCTGGTTCCAGGTGATGCCGCTGACGTCCACGGTGCATTCCGACAGCGGCACGATGGCCGGCTTGCGCCCCGCGAAGCGCTCCAGCAGCGAGGCCGACGGGTCTTCCGTGAGCTCCGGGTAGCCGGTGGAGACGCAGTACGCGTCGATGCCCTCGGCGGTCTTGTTGGCGATGAGCCACTCGAGCGTGGCGGTCTGCACGTCCAGCGGCGCGGTGGCGGACACGCGCTCGGCCTCTTCCAGGCGGGCGGAGGCGGGGGTGGCGAGCGGCTGCTGCTCGCACGCGGCAAGAACCAGGACGGCGGCGGCGAAGGACGCGGCGCGCCCGGTGCGAAGTAAGCTCATGGTCGGGATCTCGTGTGGTTGTATGCGGGTCAACACGAGGCGGAATCGGTGCACGCCCCGTGACGCATCCATCGTAACCGGTGCGCGCCTCAAGACCGTCACCCGCCCGCCTCGCCCGCGCCCCACGACGACATCGCAAACCGTTGATCCGCATCGGCTTCCACGCATCCATCCGCCCTTCATCCACCCTCCGCGGCACATCCACCGCCACGCATCGGCACCGTCCGATTCCTGCTACGCGGTGGCACGCGAAACGCGATGTCGCACCGTGCGCGAAACAGACGGCGTTTCGCGGAAATCCATCCACCCCGGCGGCGGTGCGCCGGTGCCCCACGGCCCGCGAGGAGGCGGACAACCATGTACGTGCTGGTGCAGCACTACGTGACCGACGTGCAGACCTTCTGGTCCGCCGTGCAGCATGCGATGGGTGCGCTTCCCCCGTTCATCACCCTGCACCACTGCTTTCCCACGCCGGACGGCAGCCATGCCGTGTGCGTGTGGGAGGCGGAGAGCATCCGCGACGTGCGCTCGTTCCTGGAGACGTACGTGGGCCACACCAGCCGCAACCTGTACTTTCCGGTGGAGAACGCCAGCGGCATCCGCAATCCATCGAAAGTGGATTTGCAGGGCGCGAGCGGGTAGGCGGGCGGATTCCGACGGGAAGAAAGCTGAAAACGGGCGGGGGAGCGGGAGGGAGTCGCTCCCCCGCCCGCGTTCATGCCCCGGAGAGAGGGACGCTGGGGCGGGCAGGCCGGTGGGGATCGGGGGTGCCTGGGAGCGCATTCGGCCGAAGCCGCGGGGGTGCAACCGCCCAGGTAGCAGAATGGTAAGCCATTACCCGGCAACGCACAAGCGGTGTTCATCAACGGCATGCATCGTAGACGTAACACGTCGTGCCGCGAGATGCGCCGCTGTCTCAACCGCCTCAACGAGCAAGGAATCCGGTTGGGCGGATTGGGATCGCTCGAGGGCTGAGGGCCGGTTGCGGCTGGATGAATCCGGGCGGGAAGGGAGGCGGTGGAGGGGTGAGCCGGACTGCGGGGCAGAGTGAATGAATTCGCCGCAACGACTACACGAAGTCCACCTGCGTGGACTCTCCGTCACGGGAGAGTGCCTCGCCGGGAGACGAGGCCCGGCCCGGGGCGGGTGGAGCCTCACGCGGTTCGTGAGGCTTTCCGCGGTCGTTGCAGGGCTTCAGCCGCTCCGGCCGGAGGCCGCCATGGGGTCATCGGCCTGCCATTCGGCGGGATCCTGCGGGGCGCCGTCG